>QHPC01000253.1 GCA_003218915.1 Verrucomicrobiota bacterium | reverse complement strand
ATCGGTTCAATAACAGCTTCGCCATGGCCGGAACGAAGATTGATGTCGGCAAGGAGCAGTACGGCATCGGCGTAGTTCGGGTTAATTGCGATGGCCTGATCCAACAGTACCTTTGCCTGGTTGATGTTATTGTTTTTGAGGTAAGCACGCGCCAGTTCGTACTTAATAAGGGGAGTGTCCGGATAGGTTTGGTCGAGCCTTTCCAAAACTTCGGTAGCTTTTTTTGTGTCGCCCTTTGCTAGCAGCGCCTCGCTTTCGAGTCTGCGGCCATCCATGTATTCCGGGTCGCGGCTAAAAACATTTTCAAGAAGTGAGAGAGCCTCGTCATATTTACCGTCCTTAAAGGCAAGCTCGGCTAGCAAAGTCCAGCCTGGCAGATAGTCGGGCGCCTGTCTGGTCATCTCAGTTGAAATTCTTCTTGTTTCTCCGGTATCACCGAGGGCAGACATGAACGCGGCGTATTTCAGGCGCTCGATTGAGCGGATAGGCGCAAGCTCCGCCGCTTTCTTGAATTCTTCGCCGGCCTGTTTCTGATCTTTCTTGAGCAGAGACAAATCTCCCATAGCCATGTGCGCGGCAGAAGAATTAGGACCGACAGTAAGCGCCTGTCGGAGGGCGTTTTCTGCCGCCGGCAAGTTGCCACTGTTAAGAAGTAGATTCGCCGAAGCGAGGTGGAAAGAAACGTCGTCCTTCTTGGGATATTTCTCCAGCTGTTCCGCCGCGGCCTGAATGTCCTCTTTGCTTCGCGCTGCTTCGGTCAAAGCGATAATCGCCTCTCCATTGTCCGGGGTTTCCTTGAGCAGCTTGAACGCTTCTTTGCTCGCGTCGCCGAACCGCCCTATCGCCAGATAACAACGGGCGAGGCGTAGTCGAAATTCATCGCTTTTCGGAGCCAGCTCGCTCGCCTTAACCAGGAATGCGGCGGCGCGAAAGGGTGTTCCTTGGTCCAACCACATTGCTCCGATTCTTTCGAAGGCGAGTGCGTTTTGTGGATCCAGCCGAACCACGTTGAGGTAGCTTACCTTTGCCTTGTCGTAATCGCCGGCTTTAAAATAATTGTCCGCCTCCGCGAGAAACCGTGTCTTCTTGGCTTCCTTTGAGCACGCGACGATTGCTGTAGCTGCAAGAGTAAGCGAAACAATTCTAAATAGAGTTTTCGATGTTTGCATATGGAGGATTGTTTTGATGTTTGTTGACGTTTGTATTTGCGCGCTCTTTGGCAATGCCGAGTTTTTCCATTAGTTCGTAAAGAGTTGGTCGGCTAATACCGAGGTCAGCAGCTGCGGAGGTGATTTTTCCGGAGTTCTTCTTAAGCGCTTGCTCAACCATTTCCCGTTCGACGTGTTCGCGCGCTTGTTTGAGTGTCGTTGCCAATGAGGCAGCCGCCTCTTTCCCGTGATCCAACTCAAGATCTTTTGCACTCACTCGCGATCCGCTCGCCATAATGACACCGCGTTTCACGCGGTTTTGGAGTTCGCGAACATTTCCAGGCCATGAATAACGGGACATCGCGCGCAACGAGTCCGGCGCGAAAACCATTTTGGCCGGCCGGTTCTGGCTGGCATACCTTTGCAGAAACTCCCGGGCCAGGAACACAATATCTTCCCCACGTTCACGCAGCGGCAGGAGGCGAATGGAGACAACGGCAAGACGAAAATAGAGGTCTTCGCGAAATTTGCCGTTATCGATTAGTTCTTTTAGATCAGCGTTGGTCGCGGCAACAAGCCGGGTATCGACCTGAATCTCTTGTCTGCCTCCCACTCGCTGCAAGCGTTGTTCCTGGAGAAATCGGAGAAGCTTCACCTGGATGGCTGGGGGAAGCTCGCCGATCTCATCCAAGAACAGGGTGCCGCCACTGGCTGTTTCCAGGAGTCCCTTGCGCTGAACATGAGCACCGGTAAAGGCGCCTTTTTCGTGACCGAACAGCTCGCTCTCCAAAAGAGTCTCGGGAATAGCGTTGCAGTTGATGGCGACAAAAGGGCCGTCTTTGCGAGTGCTGCGGCGGTGAATTGCCGCTGCCGCCATTTCCTTGCCAGTGCCGCTTTCTCCCAGTAAGAGCACTGGAGCATTCGTCCCGGCTACCTTGCGAATAAGCTCGAATACTGCCTGCATTTGTGGACTGGTGCCTAGCATGTCTTCAAAGACCTCAGAACGCTGGCTTTGTTGTAACTTGTGGTATTCTTTTTCCAGTTCCACTACGTTGATACAGCGGCGAAGGAGCAGCCGCAGTTCTTCCATATCCACTGGCTTGCACAAGAAATCATAGGCGCCCGCGCCCACCGCCTCGATGGCATTCTGCTTTTCGCTCTGCCCCGAAATAATGATTACCTTGGCCGTGTTATCGATCGCGAGTAGGTCGGATAATACCGCCAATCCTTCATCGCTGTCGTTAGGCCGGGGTGGAAGTCCCAGGTCTAGCAGTGTTACCGCCGGCGAGTGAGCCTCAAAGGCGTCAAGCGCTTCTCGACGGTCTTGGGCGAAACAAACATCATAATCCTCGCTTAAGGCCCATTTCATCTGGGTCCGAATCGCTTCGTCGTCATCGACAATGAGCAAAGTGGGTTTCATGCGGTTTGGCATTTCAGAGGCAACATGACCCGAAAAGTTGTGCCGACGCCCAGTTCGCTTTCTACGTGAATCTTCCCATGGTGAGCTTCGACAATCGTCTTGGATTGAAACATACCAATGCCCAATCCTTTTTTCTTTGTGGAGCGGAACGGCCGGAAAAGAGAATTCTTGATAAACTGCTCAGTCATTCCGCATCCGTTATCGCTCACCGACAAGGCTACCCAGTCACCGTTCCGGGTCGTCTCCACCGTGATTCGGCCATCCGTGCCGACCGCATCGCGCGCGTTGAGAACGAGGTTTGTAAACACGCTTTGCAGTTGCTGCCGATCCGCCAATATCGTTGGGACCTGATCGAATTTGGTTACAAGTTTGGTGGCGAGTGTCCCGTTTAAGTTCGCAAGCGCTTCCGTTACGACGAGATTGAGGTCCAGTTTGGCCGGCTCGAGGCGCAACTCATGGCGCAAAGCATTCATACGGTTGATAAGATCATTGATCCGGCTGGCGGCACTTCCGATTCCACGGAAGGCATCCTGTCGAAACGCCGGATTGTCGAAGTGAGCCGGCAAATTCTCTAACATGAGGCCCAGCGTTGAGGCTGCGTTCTTTAGGTCATGAATCAAGAACGCGGACATGGTTTGAAACGCCTCTAGCTCTTTTCTTTCCATGATCTCTTCAGTAAGCCGCAGTTTCAGCAGGCTCGCCGCCACCTGCTCGCCGATGCATTTT
>QHPC01000232.1 GCA_003218915.1 Verrucomicrobiota bacterium | reverse complement strand
GGTCAGGACGCCTCAGGTACATATAACAGCGCAAGCGTCTGGAATAAGCGCGGTGGAAAGTGGCTCGGGGTCTTTCACACTGAAATCAAGGCTCAATAAAATTAATCGCGGCGGCTAGTTGAAAAGGAATAGGTCCTCTTAGTCGCCCGGCCAGTCTTCGAATTTTGCACGTGACTCGCGTTTACAATGAAGCTGGCAAAATGGTGTGTCTATTAGTGACGCTCAGTTGAAGAATGGGGCTGAAATTCGATTTGGTTACATCACGGGATTTTTCCGCGATGCGGCCGCAAACATTGATCAGGTCAGGAAATTGCAACTCCCTGGGGAACACGACCGCCCTACCCAGATTCCAGTTCCAGAAACCCCGTCAGTTTTTCATCCGCTTGCACAACGAAATGCTCCCGGTCATTAGTCGAAATTCCGGGTATCGCCGGATGCCTCGCCGGGCGGAGAAACATGGTATTGTGGTGCTTCCAGGATGGCTTCCTTACTCACGTTCACAAATACCTTGGATTCCTCGTAACTGATCCGGTCGATATGCTTCGGCGAAATCACGTTCTCCTTGTGGGAATACCAATGGCCGGTCTCCACAACCAGGTGACAAATCGTCCAACTCCTGTCGTCCATGATAAAATCAATGACGTGGCCGATCGCTCCTTCGCTGGTTTGGATGGGGTAGCCGCTAAGAGCCTGTGTGCTTTGCAGATGAAGATCGTCGCTTCCTGGCTCGCTCGGCAGTTTCTACGCGAGTCTGGACCAGCGACGACGCCAGATGTTCGATCATTTGTTGCAACATGTTAGGCGGAGTCGTTCATTCGATGGAGTGGAGGCACTCTTTTTGACTGGGCTTCATGCGGTGGCGCTTGCCGGTGCGCGGAAGCCCTTTAAAAAGGGTGTCACGTGAACGGCCATGTCGGGGCGTTGTTCTGACTACTACTGAAGTAGCGTGTTCTGACTTTTGTTTTCTCATAGGTAAGCGCGCGAACTTTCGGTTCGCGGCCTCTGATTTTCGTTAAACGAAGCTTAAGAAACGGTGATCTTGCGCGGCTTGACGGTGTTCTGCTTTAGGCAGAATCAACGTTGCAAGACCTTGCTCGATCCTGACACTGATCTTCTTCGCGTCGATCGACGGATCCAGCTCGAATGTGCGCCGGAAATTTTCCGGACGCGATTCGTGATGAATCAGCGTTCCCTCCACAACGGGAAGTGAACGCCGGCCGATAATCGTGAGCTCGTTGTTCTCGACCGAAATGTCGAGCCCGTCCTTGGTCACTCCGGGCATTTCGACTTCAAGCGTGTAGCCATCGCCGGCTTCAATCACGCTCGCCGGCGGTACAACAAATTGTTCGGTCTGCGCGCGGTCACCGTCACGATTTTCACGGGTTAAAGTATTCATGGTGAAGTCTCCTTGAGTTGAATTGGTTAACTGACCTGAATTTGCTTCGGCTTCACTTCTTCGGCCTTCGGCAATGTTACGGTCAGGATCCCATCTCGATACGTGGCGCTGACTTTGTTGGCGTCCACGCGGGTCGGTAGTGCGATGCTGCGGCGGAAGGTGCCGATGTAACGCTCGGTACGTTCAGCCTTCTCGCCATTGCTGCTGCTTTCCCGCTTGCGCTCGCCACTGATCGTCAGTGTCCCCTCGTGCAAAGAGATTTTGATGTCGTCCTTGCGCATTCCGGGCAACTCGACCACGGCGATCACATTGTCATTGCTCTGGCAGAGATCGAGCGCGGGCGACCAACCATTAAAGAGTTGTCCCGCACGTGCGAAGCTCGACCAGACCGGCAACTCGAAAAACGAGTTAAGTTCATCCCTCAAATTGTTCCAGCGGTCCACTGCGGACCACGGCGCCAATTCCGAGGTTTGATAACGAATTAGAGTCATAATTTAAGTCTCCTTTTCCTTGAAAAAACTTCCCAGATTTCCATTAGCTGGCACCATGCCAGGATAAAAATCGGAGAGAACAACGTTATAAGTTCAATAAGAGTAGTAACTTACTGCACAGGTAGCGACTCTCCCTTTGCGAGTATTGGCCTAATTTGACACAGACTTTGAACAAGTTTGCTGCGAAGAGTGGGACAAATTTGCACTGTCTTACCGTGAGTGATTGCCGCCATTGACCGGAACTCATCGGAGGGCCTTGACATCCTGGTGAGCGAACGATTACGAGTCGCATCGTGGACCCGCAGAGTGAAGGCCGTCGCGAGCTCGATTCGGTCGTGATCAACGTGGAGCTCACGCTCGCCAGCATTATTCAGGGCGTTGCCCTTTTTTTCTTAACGGACAATGCTCGTGCAGTCTTCACGCTGCGACACTGGGCTTCGTTTCCCTATGTCGCCGCAGGTCTGTGTGTGATCTTTATTTTTTGGTCGCGGTCAATCATCCACACGCTCACGCTGATTCGCTGGCCCATGGAATTCGGGCATAACTTCTTCTACATCGGTTGCGCGTTGGGCGAAGCGATTCTTTTTAGCCGCCTCGACGATCCGCTGGCGTGGTTCCAGCTAAGCGCCACTTATGCTGCGGTTGTATGGCTGCTTTTTATCTATGATATGCGATTGATTCATGCGCGCGTCGCGGAAGCCCGTAACGATGCCGATCGGGCCCTTTACGCGCGTGCCAACGCTGATCAATTGCGTAACATTTATCTGCTTGTTCCTTTGCTTTTTTTCATCAATCTCGCCTGTGCGCTCGCCATTTGGACCTGGCCTGATTTGTTCATTACTCGCGGCGGTCACGTTTGGTTGATCAGCATCCAACTCGTTTCGTTTATCGCTTATCTTACTTATATTGGCCGGCACTTTGGCAAGATCGCGCAACTGCTCTTGCAGAGCCGACAGGCCAATTGACAAAGTGGACTTTGAACTGATGCAACGCGGGTGCTAGGCGCTAGCGCTCTCCTCGACTGTCAATGTAGAGGACGACGAACGCGATCCCGATCAACGGCTGAAGAATTTTTTGCAAAAGGCCCAGCGCAAAACCCAAAACATCAAAACCGCGCGCTTGCTGCGCTTTAGTCAGTTTTTGGACCAGCGCTTGTGGATCTTGTGTCGTCATTAATTCATTGAAATAATGTTGTAGCGTCGTCCACTGCGAGGCGAGCGCGATTGCAAGCACAAATGCAAACCAGAGGGAAGCGATAAAAACGGCGCGCCACATCGGTTGCTGAAACCATGGAAGTTCGCGCCCGCTGTGCGCCAGATTTCGACTTTCGCGTAATGAATCGACGACTCCTGCGTTTTCGAGGACAGCAAATTGCTGCCAGAAAAGCACATTGATGAAAAAACGACCGAACATCCAAACCTGCAAGCCGAGCAGAGCGAGCGCGAGAAAGATCACAAATACTGAAGATGCGCCAGCGACAATCATGGCTGCGATTAGCAGCGCAAACAGGATCAGCAAGAAGAAAACCCCATAGACAAAGACGCACAGCGCCGCGACTCGCGGCCAGAACCGGACAGCTTCATTGAGCGTAGCAAAAAATCCTGGGCGGCGCCCGGCGGCAATTTCAGCAGTGAAAACTTGAATGCCCGCTATGTAAACAGGCCACATCGCGATCGAGAAGATGAACATCAAAAAGGCAAAGCCGCCCGCAGCAAGAGTGCGTAAATCAGCATCCGAAGCCTGCACGGTCTGCGTCCACATGGCGGTCAGTTGCCCGCATACCGAAGGCAAAACTACTAGGAGCGTAAGGGGAAGGAATTGAAGAAAGCCTCTCGCATAAATCCGGAAGGTCTCAGCTAAAATCTGAGCGAAGCCGCGAGACGGTAGCACCGGCGGAGCCTGTCCTAGGCTTATCGAACGGGTCAACTCCGCAGTGCCGGCTGTGGCGAGCGCCTCTGCGTCGAATAGTCCGGGAATCTCCGCCGCTAAAGTCCAAAGCTCGGCATCCGTACGGCGAGCTTCGTTTGCGGGAAGCACCCGGCCTTCCGCTTTCCACTCACGCAGTGTGTCGATATTGGCAGGTCCGTATTCCCTGCCATCAACGCGCACGATCCATTCGTCGGTCACGCCTTGATCATCCCGTATCATGCATTCAGAATCCATTTATCAGTCTTTACAATGAAACTGCTGCTTATCGACGGTCACTATTACGTTTATCGCTCGTTTTTCGCCATCCCGAATCTCTCAAATTCCAAGGGCGAACCCACCAACGCAATTTTCGGTTTCACAAAAACATTGCGCCTGATGGTTAAGCATCTGCAGCCCGAATTGGGCGCAGTGTTTTGGGACGAAGGAATGCCGGAACGCCGAGTGAAGCTCCAGCCTGCTTACAAGGAGACGCGCAAGGAAATGCCCCAGCCAATGGTCCCGCAACTCGATTTTATCCAGAAACTCACGCCCTTGCTGGGTTTCCGAAATATTTCCCTGCCCAACACCGAGGCGGACGACTTGATGGGCTGTTACGCCATCGCCGCCTGCAAGCGACCTCAAATGGAAGTTGTGCTCGCAACCAATGACAAGGATTTGTATCAACTCGTCGGCCCTTGCGTAAAAGTTTACACCACAGCGAAAGCGGATCTTGCTTCGCCAAAGGACTCATTCGCGTTGCTAACCGAAGATCAGGTCACCGCAAAATGGGAGGTCCAGCCGAATCTGATCGGCGACGTCCTCGCCTTGGCCGGCGATTCAGTCGATAACATCCCTGGAGTTGGATTGGGCCGTAAAACCGCTGCAGCATTGATTCGTGAATTCGGCGGACTTGAGGCGTTGCTGGCCAGTATCGACAAGGTAAAAAGCGCGCGAACTCGCGAGAAGCTCGCTAACTCTCGCGATCAAATTTTGGAAAATCGAAAAATGGTCGATCTCGATTGGCATCTTGAGCTGCCGGTGCCGATCGATGAGCTCCGGATCGAGCCCGATTATCCCAAACTAATCCGTGCGCTCGAGCAATGTGAATTTAAATCGCTGCTGCAGGAGATTCGCGACGAAGCCGCCCGCACCGACGGGGGTGCGCAAAGGAATCTTTTGTAGCTTTGGACGGAATTCCGAAGGTCCGTAATTGCTTGACTTCCATTAACTAACGTTCAGACACGGATTTTTCGTAAAAAAGTTGAACGCGCGTCGCTACGGACTGTCAAACTCAACAGGTTAAGGCGATTCGGGTAGTTGCACGTTTTCTTATATTCGTTGTTTCTCCTTAGCGTGCGCTGCCCGAATCTTTTTTTGTCTATTTGAGCTGTCCTCTGCTGGGCGCTTTTGGTCATATCGCGATTTGCCGACGCCTCTGTACCACACCCTTACGCCAGGTGCCTTTTATAGACGTGTTCGGGTTTCGCGCTTATCGTTATTCGCTCGCCGGGGACCTTTCGGATCCGGGCGATCCAGATCATCAAGCCAGCGCTTAACGAATTTCGATGAAGCCAGACCGTTACGATCCGATTGCTGCGGCTCTCAAGGAAGACATCGGCCAAGGCGATATTACGACTGATTTTTTCGTACCGGAGACGCTTCATGCAACGGGACGCGTTACGGCGCGTGAAAATGCCATCGTTGCCGGCACGGGAGCCGCAGCGGAAGTTTTTCGACGACTCGATCCCTCAATAGACATCCAGGTTGTTCGCCGGGATGGCGACGAAGTTGTCGCCGGCGATCTTATTATCGAAGTGCGCGGTCTGGCGCGTTCGATTCTGAAGGCGGAGCGCGTCGCACTGAATTTTCTGCAACGCCTCTGCGGCATCGCAACCCTTACGCGTCAATTTGTTGATGCCATTGGAAACCATCCAGCGAAGATTCTGGATACACGCAAAACCACGCCGGGAATGCGGGCATTGGAAAAGGCAGCAGTGGTCGCAGGCGGCGGTGTGAATCATCGCTTTGGCTTGTACGACATGGTGCTCGTAAAGGACAATCACTTAGCGACTTTCGGAGGGCTCTCCAGCTTTGCCGATCGAATTCGTCAGCTTCGTCAGGAGCAACCAAAAATCCGGATTGAAGTGGAAGCTGATGATCTGGAGCAAGCACGCGCTTTCGCCGACGTTGAGGGCATAGACGTCATTCTTCTCGACAACATGACGCCCGCTCAGATGCGAGAAGCTATCGCCCTGAGGAAAGGCAATATCCAGTTTGAAGCAAGCGGCGGCGTCACGTTGAAAAACGTAAAACGCATCGCGGCCACAGGAGTCGATTATATTTCCATCGGTGGCCTGACGAACGCCGCGCGCGCGATCGATATTGCGCTGGAAATGACCCAGGTGCCCGGCTGAGAGTGGACGATGGCAGACGGGCTCGTCGCTGGGGAATTGCAGGCCGGCCTCGCCAGCGGCGTAATCGGCCGGGAGATCATTGTCCTCGAGCAAACGGGCTCGACAAACGATGCGATTCTGCAAATCGCGAATGCAAACTCAAAGGAGGGTCTCGTTGTGTTCGCTGAGCATCAAACCGCCGGGCGCGGTCAGCGCGGCAATCGATGGGAATCGGCAGCAGGAAAAGGACTTTGGTTTTCGATTCTTTTGCGACCAGGGCTCGATCTCGCGAGCTCGCCGCAACTTACTGCCTGGGCGGCCGAAGCCGTTTCCGGTGCCATTCAAAACGAATTTTCCCTCACACCTGTGATTAAACCTCCAAACGACGTGCACATTGATGGACGCAAGGTCGGCGGCGTCCTGGTAGAGATGCGAGCCCAGGAGAAAGCGGCGCATCTGGCAATCGCCGGTATCGGGGTCAACGTGAATCAATCTCGCGAAGACTTTCCGAAAGAGCTGCAAAATCGCGCAATCTCCCTGGCGATGGCGCTTGGCAAACAAATCGATCGACAAAGTTTTGCCATCGCTCTCCTACGAAAGCTGGATCGGACTTACCGTGAAAAATTCGTGAGCGCGGGACTCTAGCCCAGGGCGCTGACCTCGGCCTGCTTCACACGATTGGATACACAGCGCTGGCGCGGTCAACACCCGCGGCTACGACTTTGTAATTTTTAACTTTTCAATTGCTCCGAGAGCCAATCGCGGTAGATGTGCGGCGAAATTTCCGAAGGTTTAATCTCGCTTCGTCCGCCCCAGAAAACGTTTGTGTACGAGACTGGGATGTCGCACGAGCGAAGATGCCGATCGATAGCTGCTTTGTGATCGAGCAATAGTTGTTTATCGGTGCCGTGCGCCACGGCCATGATGTTGACGTTCTTGAACTCCGGTCCGGCTTCGCGCCAGTAGCAATGCGTCAGAATGTGGTGACGGCCAACTTCGCCGCCTGTTTCAATTTCACGACCGTGCGGCACCGCTCAATGAAACAGCGCGTTGAATCGGGTGACCCGCACGCCGCCCGCCGACGGCTTGACGTGTTCCAGGAAGGTCGAAAAGCGCCCGATAATTTTTCGCGCAGTCAAGTCTTTCGCCACGCGATAGAGTTCTTCCGCGGAGATGCCGGCTTCATTGGCGCGCGCAACCCACGGCGACAGTTTGATCTCTTCCGGAGTGAATTCGCGCTTGAGTGCGAGAAGCACACTCCATTCGGCGTCACTTAGATTAACAAACTGCACCGGAATCATTTTTGCCGGCTGATCCGCTTTGCTGCCCGGCTCGATCGTTTTCCGGCGAACATGTCCCACTCCGAGGGTGAAAATTCCTTTTGCCGGCATAATGCGAAAACGCTCGGCTCCGACTTTTTTCGCCAGCAATTCGCAATGGGCTTCGAATGAAAATCCCTGCGGGACCTTTACAGTAGTCCAAAGTTTGTAGTCAGATCCGGCACTGACAGTATCGGTGGAACGCAGCACGACATGACCTGAAAAAGGATCGTGCTGAAACATCCACTCGAACGCCGCGTCGATTTTGTCCTCGGGAACTTTCCACGCGACCAGCGCGCCCTGAGCCAGGTTCGTCGCAAGCAGGGTTTGCCGGACGCGGCGTATCGTCCTGGCACGCAACATCGCGGCGATCCGCGCCATGACGACCTCGACGCCTAGACCTGAGCGGTTCGCAATTTCTTCAAATGGCTCACGCACGAATCCTTCGATTTTGTCCTCCGAGATGGCCAGAATTTTTGCGTTAATCGGATCGTTATGTTCAACCGGCAGCATCACTGAATTATGGCACACATCGTCCAAGTGGGCACGGCTTCGGAGAGTTGAGATTCCTGCTCGAGAATCCTTTCGGGCTTGGACGCCTGCTCGCGAATCGGAGTTGAGCGCATGCCCTGCCGTAGCGTGGCCAAGCCGGGTTGGACGCTTGCTCGCAATTTCTTCGGAGTGGAACGTTTGGCTGGAATGATCAAGGCGATCTTTTTCGACGCGCTTGGAACACTGTTCTATTTGACTCGGACGGTTGGTCACCACTACGCACTGGCAGGCGCGGAAGTAGGCCTTTCGCTCGATCCGCACCAGCTCGATGATGCGTTCCATTCAGCGTGGAAGAAAATGCCGCACCGCGCTGCAATCGCCGGCCCGCGCGAGAACGATGACAAAGGCTGGTGGCGTGAACTGGTCGATCTCGTCCTGGACCAGGTTGCACCTTCATTAAGCGAATTCGATCGGGATAATTTTTTCGAAATCGCCTACGAACATTTTGCGGAAGCCGGTGTCTGGGAACTTTACCCTGAAGTTCCCGGCGTCCTGGAACAATTGCATCCGCGTTTTCAGCTCGCCGTGGTCTCAAATTTCGATGCGCGCCTGCGGTTCATTCTCGAGCACCTCGGTATCTCGAAGTTTTTTTCGCACATTTTCATCTCCAGCGAGATAGGAGCTGACAAACCGGACCCCGAAATTTTCCGGCGCGCGTTGAAGTTAGTCGAGCTCAAACCGGATGAGGTCCTTCACGTTGGCGACGATCCAGAACGGGATTGGGAAGCAGCCAGCGCCGCCGGTTTGTCGATCTTTAGATTGGATCGCCCAACCAATTCGCTGCGCGATTTGCTGAGTTGGGTCGGCCGGGACTCGAACCCGGAACCAACGCCTTAAAAGGGCGCTGCTCTACCGATTGAGCTACCGACCCTGCGCGGAGCATCACTTTCTAATGCCTGCGAGATTTTTCAATGTACAATGACACGCCGCTTGCCATGATTTCTCATGAATACAAGTGCATTTTTGTAGAAGTGCCCAAGACGGGCTCGACCAGTGTCAGGGCCATTCTGGGCAAAGCGTGGAAACCACATCTGAATCTCTGGCAGATCAAAAATCAGATGGAGACGTTTTGGACGCACTACGGGGGAAGAAAGAATCGGATTCTCGCGTCTTTGTATTTGTTACTTCCAGATGAGCGCCGGAGAGAAATCGGACACAAGCAATTCGAGACCTACTTCAAGTTCGGATTCGTTCGCAATCCGTGGGACCGCGTGGTCTCTCTTTACGAGCGCACCGAGGCGCTGCAGGTCAGAGACAAAATGACGTTCGACGAATTTGTCGATTGGATTCAATACAGCAGCGCCACCTGCGTTCACTCATCCCCTCACCGTTATCAATTGGATTGGTTCGTCGATCCCAATGGCACTGTGCTTGCCGATTTCATCGGGAAATTCGAACGGCTCGATGAGGACTGGGCCTTTGTGGCGAAAAAGCTCGGTGTGAGCGAGAACTTGCCCCATCAAAGGGCCAATCCGCGGGAGCGGCATTACACCGAATACTACACGCCGCGAACCCGGGACATAATCGCGAACAAGTTCAAGGTCGATATAGATCGGTTTGGCTATGAGTTTGAAGGATAAAATAAAAGCGATCGTGCTCACGTGTGATCGCTATCGGGCGGTTACAGAGCACATGATTTTTCAATATGACCGGTTATGGCCGGATCATCCGTTTGTCTTTCGTGTCCCTTACCAGGAGCTTGGTGGGATCGACACCGACCAGGTCAAATATCTCCCGGCGCCCTGGGATATTAAAGGGACCGTCTTGCATTTGCTGACGGAGATCGACGAAGAAGAATGGATTTATTGGTGTGTAGATGACAAATACCCGATCCAACTCGTCACCGATAAAATCGGCAGCCTGATTTCTCACGCCATGCGCTCGCCCGGAGTAGACGGTCTTTTATTCTGCAGATGCCGGGCAACGCTGAATAATCCCAAACTAACTCTCTATCCGCGCAAAATTAAAAACCCATTTGGCGATGTTTACCTCGAGCGAAAAGCCTGGTTCCAGATATGGATACATCAGATCTTACGCGCCAAAGTTCTTCGACACCTGTTCACCCATCTGCCAGACCACATTCTCAGCGCGAAAGCGATGGATGAACTGAAGAACGAAGTCCCGAAGTTGCCTGAGCACCGGTTGTTCGTGACCAAAGAAAACTTTGCGGTTTTTGGAGAAAGCACCAGCCGGGGTGTAATGACGCAGAATTGTTACGAGAGCATGGTCGCGGCGGGGATTGAGATACCAGAATGGTTTCGCCATCCTAACGGCGAATACGTGACTCTTGGAAAATTGTAGCTCCTATCGCTGCTCAAACGTATAGCCAAACCGTTCGATCTCCGCGGCAAACCGCGCGCGTACTAATTCGCGAAGCTCGTCATCGTAATATTTCGAATAATGTTCGCGCTTGGAGCGATTGTATCGTGGCAGGGTCGTCGGCGAAATGTTTAACGCCGCGCACACAGTGCGAAAGTCATCAACCAGATTCTCGAAACGCATGATGTAATTAACGTTGGCGAACGGATCTCTTTCGCCCTTATCTAGCCGGAGATAGTCTGCGACTGGCAGGACCTTAACAATAACCTTTCTGAATTTTTTCCAGTCCCACGCGACTGTGTTTTGCGTCGGCGTGAAATAATAGGAAATCACCCGGTCCCACGGATTTCGCACACACGTAAACCTGTAGAGTTTATCAAACTCAGTCTCCCCGAGCGCAGCCTGGTACTCGGCCAGCGTTGAATGTTTCTTAATTTTGTACTTCGGATTACGCAGTCCAAAGCGCTCGATCCCGTCCTGTTCACCCCGCAAAGCGACCACCTCATCTTCGGAATAATCGCGCAGAACGCTCTGGATCGAATTACCAGCCGTCTTTGGAATGTGAACGAATAGAAAACATTTCTGAAAAGAAATCATCAGGGGCAATTGTGGGACTATTTTAGGATGCGTTGACCAGTTAGGCGAATAGTGGCGGTTATTTACCGTTCGTGCGACTTGTTGCTGGCGGGAAGCAGTGACGCTCTATGATCCTGTCCCACAATCACAAATTCATCTTTATCAAGACGGCAAAAACCGCAGGCACGAGTATTGAGGTCTTCCTTTCGAAAAACTGTGGGTCTGCCGATATCCTGACCCCGATCGAGCCGCCCGTCGAAGGCCATCAACCACGCAATTACCTGGGATTCATAAACCCGATTCCTGAAATCCTGGAAAGGCCAGGCAAGATCTTCTCCGCGTTGCGACATTCAATTATCAGTCGCGAGAAGTTTTATCGCCATATGCCCGCGTTGGAGGTTCGGAAGCGCGTTCCTGCCGAAGTTTGGAACACCTACTTCAAATTCTGCGTGGAACGAAATCCCTGGGACAAGGTTTTATCTCACTACTACATGCATGCTGCCCGCGAAAGCGGTTCGCTCTCGTTGAAGGAATATCTCGCGCGCGGCAGATTCCCGATTAATTATTTCCGGTACACCGATCGTTCCGGAAGAAAAATCATCGTCGATCGTGTGCTCCGCTATGAGAACCTGACCGCCGAGCTCAGCAAAGTCTTCTCGCAGCTAAACATCCCTTTCGGCGGAACGCTTGGTGTTATGGCAAAATCGGAATACCGCACTGATCGCAGACCATATCAGCAAGTATTCGACGACGAACAACGGCGAATCGTTGAAAAAGCTTTTGCCAAAGAAATCGAGCTGCACGGCTATCGCTTTTGAGCGTTAACACGGCTGTCGGTCATTAGGCTCTCCTTAGCAAGACCATTGGGAACAACAACACTGCCTTGGGAGTTACGTCATTTTTTCTGAGGTCGTTTCGGTATCCCTTCGGATTGGTGCTTGAGCTTTCGCATCTGAAGCTGTAATCAAGATTTAGTCCAGGCAGAAAGGTCTTATGCCGCTCTTAAAACCAGACCCAACGTTTTACCCTTCGCCGCGGCTGGCCATGCAAGGGCCGCCTGAGAAATATGCGTTCGTAGCGGCGCTTAATCCGCCCGGAAGCAGACTCAACGACGCTCTTTTGGTAGTAGACGTTGATCCGGACTCACGCACCTATGGCCAACAGGTCGGCCAGGTTAAAATGCCAGAGTTTGGTGATGAGCTGCATCATTTTGGCTGGAACGCTTGCAGCTCGGCGCTTTGCCCGTATGCGCCACATCCACACGTCGAGCGCCGGTACCTGGTTGTGCCGGGGCTGCGTTCGTCGCGCCTTCACATTATCGACACCAAGCCCAATCCGCGAAAACCGAAGATCGTCAAAGTGATCGAACCGGAAGAAGTTTTTGCGCGATCTAATTATTCGCGTCCGCACACGATTCACTGTGGACCG
>QHPC01000252.1 GCA_003218915.1 Verrucomicrobiota bacterium | reverse complement strand
ACTTTGGAGCGAGCTTGGATCGATCGCCAGAGGTGGCCGGAAATGGGAGAAGCCGCTTTCCTGCGAGCGAACGATTGGATACCCACGGATTTACCGGTTCGTTTGTTTCACACGATTTGCGATTCGGAATGCTAATGCAAAAGGGTAATGGATTTCGCACGCATGCGCGATCCGTGTGCAGGCGCATCTTTCATTTGCTCCTCGGCCGGCTGGGAGTTCGACGTTTGAGAGAGCATTCATTTTTTGGGGCACTTCTGGCGCGACCAGCGGTGGTGGCCGACTTTGGCGCGCACCGCGGAGAATTCTTTACCGCTTTGAAGTCCGAACATTCGATTTCTCGAGCGCTTCTCATCGAGGCGAATCCCGCGTTGGCGGAGTTCCTGCAAGAAGCGTTCGGCAACGAGACAGACATCATTCACGCTGCGCTCGTCGGAGAAAACAGAGAAGGGACAATCACATTTACACGCTCAACCGAGCCCGAGGCGTCGAGTATCTTCACTGAGTGGGCGGCAGCTCACGGGGTAGCTGACGAGGTGGACGTTCCTGCAATGGACCTCGCAGAGGCGCTTCGGCGCCTGGGTGGACACGTGGACTTGGCAAAGTTTGATATAGAAGGCGCCGAAGTCGAGGTCCTGCAAACCGCGCGCCCATCCGACCTGGCTGCTTGCAGCCAATTGACCGTGGAATTTCACCATAACAAGCAGCCAATAACGAGACGCGATGTTGATCGGCTCTGTCAGCGCATGCGTGGCGAGGGTTACGGTATCGTGAACGCTAACTGGCCTTACGTTGATGACGTGTTGTTTGTGAATTTGAGACGCATTGCCGCCGCAAGACGCTTGCGATTTCGTTGTCGTATGGCGCTGGTGAACGGGTTGTTCGTTCTTCGCGGGGCATTCTTTTGGAGCGTTCGTCTGCTAAAGAGAATCCGATGGAACCAGTTGTTCTTGCCCTAGCCACTAACGAACGATACTTCCCTGGACTTTATTGCGCAGTGGCGAGCGCGTTGAGCTACCTGGACGCGGCAAGGAAGGTGGATTTGAAGGTGCTCGATGGCGGGATTTCCCGTACATCCAAGGACACTCTTTCCAGATTCATTGACCGGATTGGCGAAGCCGTGCAACTGGAGTTTGTGACGGTGGATCCATCAGTGTTTGGTAGCGCGACGCTTGGTCCAGGCCGTTCGCACATGGCATATTGCCGGATATTGCTGCCACACTTGCTGGATGTGCCTCGATTGATTTACCTGGACTGCGATGTTTTGGTATTCCGCGATCTCTCGCAGCTTTATGATCTTCAATTGTCGGATGGCAAAGTCATTGCAGCAGTTCCTGATTCGGAAACATCGTGCCTCGCCGAAGACTCACCGGTAATGGCAAAGGCCAGCCACCTTCCTCCCGAAGGCGCATACTTTAATTCCGGAGTGATGTTGATGAATCTCAATGAACTCAGGCAACAGAAGTTCTTTGAACGTGCTGTCGAGTTCTTGAATAGTTGGAGTGGAAAGTACCGGTTCCATGACCAGTCAGCCATCAACTTTCTTCTCCATGGTCAGATCGAACGGCTACCTGCAGAATGGAATCGGCCCGCATGGCGCTTTGATGCGCAGCCGGACAATGATCTGAATTGTGTCCTCCACTACACGACGTCCGCGCCGTGGCTGCGTCCGACCCCTGGTCCGGCGCAGGATTTATTCGAGCGGTTTGCAGCGGAAGTCGGATCGGCTGTGAATCGGCAGTCGCCGGTGTTTAAAAAATCAGCGCGCCAAAGATTTGGGCGAAGTTTGCTCGCACCATTGCGTGCGGTTGCCTTCGCGATCGCATGCTTGTTCTACAGAATTGCGGGGAGAAGAGACAAATCGGCTGCTTATGCGAAAGTTGCCTGTTACTGGTTCGACTACGTTCGCAACGCGCCGCGTCGCCGGCGGCTCTATCAAAAGCGCGCCGGGGAAATACGCGGGATGACATTTAAATTCGACGGTTCGGAGTCCGCCTCATGAGGGTGTTGCATCTCAACACTCATGCCTCCGGCGGCAGCTACGAATCCGCGGCGCTCCTGTGCGAGACGCTGCCGACTGAGGGAATTGATAGCCGGCTTTACTGCAGACCTGCCGCGCGACTTCCAGGCTTCAAAGGCATTTTGGATCGCGTTGTTCGCAGGTTCTATGTCTCCTCATCGCGCGAACCGTGGCACGGGACGCGGCGATTGCTGCCTGCGCCTGCGGCTGAAGAACTGGATGGAATCGACGTGGTACATCTTCACACAGTGGCCGATTGGTTCAATGTTCCGAGCTGGTTGGAAACACTGCCAGGCAGGATCGGTGTGGTGGTCAGTTTGCACGACATGTGGCATTTCACGGGCGGTTGTTTCCTTTATCGCGGCTGCGATCTTTTCAGTGAAACCTGCGCGCCATGTCCGATTTTGAAGAGACCTTTCGATCAGATTCTGGCAAAAGACGAGCAACGGCGAAAGTTACAGGCTTATCGGAATCGTCGAGTCCACTTTGTTGCAAACAGCGACTGGCTGGCAAATCTGGCCGAGCAAAGTCCAATCGTCAGGGCCTGCGGCGGCGCGCGCGTGATTACGCCTGGAATTGATACTGCTATTTTTCGAGCACAGGACAGAGTGCAATCGCGTGAGGAGCTTTCAATACCGCAGAACGCATTCGTCATCGCCGCCGGAGCTGCTTCTCTCGCGGACACGAACAAAAATATTCAGTGGTTACTGGAGCAACTTGCGGTGTCCGAACCGAAGAATGTGCTGGTGCTACTCGCTGGCGAAGGCGCTCTCAAAACGCCAGTTGGGCTCAATGTGCGCTCGTTAGGCGCCGTTCCCGATCGCACAAAGCGGGCCAAGATTTTTGGGGCGGCAGATATTTTCGTCAGTGCGTCGTTAATGGAAACCTACGGAGTGACACTGGTTGAGGCGATGAGTTGTGGCACACCAGTGGTGGCGTTTCGCACGGGCGGAGTTCCTGAAGCCGTTCCCGATGGAGAAGGAGGAATTCTTTGCGAAATACTCGACGCAACTGGATTCAAAAACGCCATGGAAAGGTTAAGGAACCACAAGGAACTTCGAGATGAGCTTGGGAATACAGCGACTAAACTCGCTGCCACTCGCAATGGTAAGGAGCTGTTCGCTGCCGCATTTGCCCAGTTGTATCGAGAATGTTTTCACTTTCCAAAGCCTTCCTCGACTGAGGCGTCAGCTGTCGTAACGTGAAAGTGCAGGCGCCTTTCGGTTTTGTGACCGGTTGTTATGCTGGTGATAGATTCCTCGTCCAAGCCACGCTGGCCAGCATGAGGCATTACTGTCCAGATGTTCCCGTTTGCCTGGTTGTCGACGGAGACGTCGATGTTTCGGATTTGGAGAAGGAAT
>QHPC01000251.1 GCA_003218915.1 Verrucomicrobiota bacterium | reverse complement strand
CATGCTGATCGCGATCTATGGAATCATTGGCGAATTAACCACGCCGGGCGCGATTCTTCCCGGCGTTGTCGGCGCGATTGCGTTGGTCCTCGCGCTTTATCTGGCGGCCATCCTGCCGGTTAACGTGACCGGACTTGTCTTAATCGCGCTTGCCCTCATGCTTTTCGTCTTTGATGTCTATGCGCCTACGCACGGCGTGTTGACGGTGGGCGGAGTGGCAGCGTTTCTGATCGGCTCGCTCATGCTCTTCAACCGCGCCGATCCACTCTATCGTTTGTCACTGAACTACATTATTCCGGCAACACTCGTTACTACGGCGTTCTTTATTTTCGTCATCGGCAAAGGCCTGCGCGCGCAGCTCCTGCCGGTGAAGGTGGGAGCGGGAACGTTGATTGGGAAAACGGTGACCGCATTGACGCCAATCGATTCGCGCGGCGGCAGGGTTTTCGTCGAAGGTGAATATTGGAACGCGGTCAGCGACGCACCGATCGAAAAAGGCCAGGTAGCCGAGATCGCAGCGGTGCAAGGATTAACTGTAAAACTGCAACCTATAGGAAAACATAGCCATGGAATTAATTGAAGCACTGCCAAAATTAATCAGTTGGGCCATACCCCTCATCATTCTTGCCGTCATTATTCTTCCGCAGGCGATCCGCATCCTGCGCGAATACGAGCGCGGCGTGATTTTTCGTCTGGGAAAATTACTCGGCGCCAAAGGACCGGGTCTGATTTTTCTCATCCCGATTGTCGATCGAATGGTGCGAATGGATTTGCGCGTCGTGACCATCAGCGTCGAGAAGCAGGAGGTGATGACGCGTGACAACGTGCCGGTGACGGTCGATGCGGTTGTGTATTTCCGCGTCATCGATCCACAAGCCGCCGTCGTGAAAGTGGAGAACTTTCTCAAAGCCACTTCGCTGATGTCGCAGACGACGTTGCGCAGCGTCCTCGGCCAGGCCCCCTTGGATGACTTGCTTTCGCAGCGTGAGTCGATCAACCTGAAGTTGCAGGAGATCATCGACCGGCAAACTGAACCGTGGGGCGTCAAAGTCACAGCGGTCGAGGTGAAGGACGTCGCGTTGCCCGACACGATGAAGCGCGCGATGGCCAAACAGGCCGAAGCCGAGCGCGAGCGCCGCGCGAAGATCGTCAACGCCGAGGGCGAATTTCAAGCTGCGGAAAAAATGGTGCAGGCGGCGGCGATGATGAGCAAGGAGCCGATTGCGCTGCAATTGCGCTTCCTCCAAACCATGCGCGAAATTTCCAGCGAACATAACACCACGACTTTTTTCCCCCTTCCAATTGATCTGTTGACGGCACTAATCAAGAAGGGCGAACCGCCCAAGTCGTAGCCAAGTCGTCATGTCGAGCGGGAGTCGAGAATGGAGCGGTTGGGGAAGCCGCGACATGGACGGGAAGGCTGGAGGCTGAGCGAACGGGAAGTGAGCGAATCACATCCCGTGAAGTCGCCATTAAGTTGTGCAACGGGATTCTTCGACTTCGCTCGGAATGACAACGACGCCAGATCGACAATCACAGGAACTGACTGCTTTTCTCGAATCGCCTGCGTCGTATTCGCACAAGCCAACCGAAGTTCGCGCGATTCAGACTCACATCTCATGGGTCTTTATTGCGTCGCCGTTTGTCTTCAAAGTAAAGAAGCCGGTGAATCTCGGCTTTCTCGATTTCAGCACCCTCGAAAAACGCCACTACTTTTGCCAGCGCGAGATTGAATTGAATCGACGGCTCTGTCCGGAAATTTATCTCGACGCTGTTCCCGTCTATCAGACTGATTCCGGCTTCTCGTTCAAACCACCTGGGAAAATCGTCGACTACGCCGTGAAGATGAAAGAACTGCCGCATGGCTGCTTCTTGAACGAATTGCTCGAGAAAAATTTGGTCGGCGAAAAGGAGATTAACCGCGTGATCTCCACCTTGGATCGATTCTATCAGGCGGAAACTCCGACGTCTAAGATCGAGCAGTGGGGCACACCGGAGAAGTTAAAGATCAGCACCGACGAGAATTTCACACAGGTCGAGCCTTTCATTGGCAACACAATTTCGCCCGCTGCTTTCGAGGCGATTCGCCATTACACAAACCAGTTCTACGAGTTGAATGAAAACCTGTTCCATGAACGCATTCAGCAACACCGGGTTCTCGATTGCCACGGCGATTTGCGTCTCGACCACGTTCATCTCACTCCGGAAGCGACGACCATCTTCGATTGCATTGAGTTCAACGACCGCTTTCGTTTCATCGACACCGCCAACGATCTCGCATTTCTGGCGATGGATTTTGATTTCAATGGCCGAAGCGATCTGGGAAATCTGTTTCTCCGAAATGCTGGGCGCGAATTGGGCGATGAAGGCATGCTAAAGGTCGCGAATTTCTACAAGTGCTATCGCGCCTTCGTCCGCGGGAAGGTCGAAAGCATTCAAGCGACAGAGAAGGAAACCACAAATCCGCATGAACACGAGAAAGAAGCGGCTCGCTATTTTCAACTCGCGCTTCGGTATGCCATCACCGGCTCCGAGCCGTTGATTCTTGTCGTGATGGGTGGGGTCGGCACGGGCAAGAGCACGATCGCGAAACGACTAGCCAGCGAGTTGGATTGGCCCGTCTTTTCTTCTGATGAAACTCGCAAGACACTTACCGGCGTTCCGCTCACTCAACGAACGCCGTCTAAATTGCGCGCTAAAATTTATTCGGCACAAATGACGCAACAAACTTACAGGAAGCTTCTAGTCGACGGGCTCGCCACGCTGAAAGAAAATCGCGGCGTCATCCTCGACGCTACATTCTCCACACGCGCACTCCGTAAATTTCTCTGCGACGAATGCAAGAAGGCGAACGTGCTGTTTCAGTTCGTAGAACTCGAGGTCGGTGCTAACGAAATCAAAAAGCGGTTGAAGCTTCGCGATGAAAAGACCGGCGAAACATCCGATGCTCGCCTCGAAGACTTGCAGAAGTTGAGCGCTGCCTATGAGCCACCATCTGAACTCGCGCCTAGTTTGATCAGAGTTTCAACAACGACGTCGGTTTCCGACACGGTGAGAGCAATCCTGCTGCGCTTGGCCGAGAAGCAATCAATTGTGGCCAACAACACGAGCTCTCCTGAACCTCGCTAGCCGGTTTCCTTCCCGACCGTTACGATTCCCTTGCGAAAGAGTCTAGCGCCGCCGGAAGCGGGATGACGAGCACGACGGGATTC
>QHPC01000250.1 GCA_003218915.1 Verrucomicrobiota bacterium | reverse complement strand
TCGCGCGACCAGCACACTGTTGGCCTTCAATTGTAAATCCAGAGTCGGTTCAGTCAGTTTCGGAAAGGTGACGCGGCCACTCATGGTAAAAGGGCCGCCGGCCAGATCGCCTCCGAATCGTTCCAGGCTAAGAGCGTTCTGCGCGAAGCTTAAGCGCGCACTGAAATTCGTTAGGGCCGGAATAGTCGCGTTCGTAAAACGGGCAACGTTCACCGTCATATCCCCTGCCCCGCTAAAGACCGGTTTGCCGATCGTTCCATTTACGTCAACATCCAATCCAAGATTGCCATCAAGTTGCTCGAGTGCTGGAACAAATTGCCGAACAAAATTCACGGAACTGCGTGGAAGCCGCGCTTTTGCAGTGATGGGTGTGTCGTCGGGCAATTTCCGGGCACGTGCAATTGTCGGAATATCCAAAGGCATGTCCGCGTTTAGCTCGAGAGGCTGAATTCGCGCCTGCTGTAGTTTGCCTAGAACTGTCAGCCGATCGTGCACGGACTGGGCGTTCAGAACAAATGTTGCTGGCTCCATCTTCGGCCAGCGATCATTTCGCAAATCCCGCATCTGCAGATCGAGACGCGCATTCAAATCTCCGATTGTCCCGTCCGCGTCGAGCCTCGCGCTCAGCGTACCGGATGTCCCCGCTTTGATTCCTAGGTCGTTAAACAATTTTTTTAGATCCAGGTTCTCCGACTGAATTGTAGCAAACACTTTGCCGGACGCCGGAATGGTCGCAGCGTTCGTTCCAAGATGTCTCCACACCAGCGGGAAAGAGACGTATCCCGATGCGAACCTCGCCTGCCCTTGATCGAGTTGAATCCTGGTTATCTCGAGCGTCTCGCCCTTTGCCTGCGCGACTGCCTGAAAATCCGTGTTGCCGCTGGCGAAAAAGATCATCGGCACGTCAAGACCGTCGGGCGAGTAGGACGCATCGATATTCGCCCGGAGCGATTGCGTATTTCCGTAGCGTCCCTTCTCGAGCACGAATTTCAGCTTCCCTGAACTCCTGGAAATTTGGGCATTGCCGTTTCCCTCCCAATCAAGCGTAACTGAGCCTCCCAATTCGTTCTGATTACCAAAAGTGCGAAGCAACGGTTGAAGCGCAGACAAGTTTGCTGCGCTCGCCGAAACCTTGCCGTTGTAGTCATAGGGCTGCCGCATATTCAGCCTTCCGGTCGCGTAAAAGAAGTCCGAATCGTTCAGACTCGCCCGGCAATCGTTTAAATACACGATGTTATTTGAGATTGAAAATTGCGTGCTCAGTTGCTGGAAAACCAAGTCCCGCATTTTGAGATTTGATCCGGAAATTGAAACCTGGCCGTTGGCTGTCTGTTGTCTCCATTCGATTTGCGCCGTCATTTGCAACGGCCCACTCAATTTGTTGGGAGAATCCGCAACCCAGAAGTCGCCAAGTTCCGGCGCGTTGAGCGCAACATCCAAATCCGCGGGTTGTGACGGAGCTTTGCCAACTTCCTCCGGTAGCTTGTAGCGCCCCCGAATGTTTAGCTCGTTTTGACTTCGCCGCAGACTCAATCGGTCCAGCCCGAGAATGTCATCGCTTCCATTTAGAGATCCTCGCACCGAATCAATGATATGATCTCGATAACGTATGCCGGCCAAATCGAACTCCATCGCAGTGCGAAGATCTGCAAACCACGCTCTTTTAGTATCGGCGCGCGCCACGCTCTTGGACGCGCGCAGCGTGGAGCTCAATTTCTCAATTGTTCCATCCGGAAACCCGATTGACTCTCCGGTCATGCCAAGCGTTGCCTCTACCTTCGTATTAACGATATCGATCTTGCCGGTGAACTGAGCCGAGCCAGTCAACTGCACAGATATTCCTGTCGTTACCCGCTGAAGGTCAGGCGCAGTCCCCGTGATTTCCAGAGTCGTGGGAGTCCGGCCAAAATCCTCGATAACCGACGGCAACTCCATCGTTCCACGAAAGTGAAGCTCGTTTTTGTCCTGGACGATGTCCGCCGACCGCAGACTCGCGCTGCCTCGTTCCGCCGAAATGTCAATAATGCCGCTGTCGAAAGTGATGTGCGGCAGATGCACATCGCTGGTCTTTACCGACATCGATCCAGTCCATGTGCGCGGCACATCGATTGTTCCTGCTCCATCAAGAGCGAGCTGCTCGATCTCGCCGGAAAGAGCATCCTCCGGCAAAGACAAGAATTTGCTCAATGAGTCCGCTGCGATTTTTTGCGCTGAAGCGTTTATTTTCGCGTTCACCGAAGAGTTTGTTTCGTTTAAATCGGCCGACGCTGATAATTGACCGCCGCCAATCGCGCAATCGAGTTTGAGTCCCAGCGTTTTGTCGTCGATGCGCGATGCATCAACGTTTAAGAGACGGATCTGTTCCTGGTCGCTCAGAATCAGATCACGCAGAACAAGGTTCTTGTTCGCGTAAGAAGCTTGCCCGGAAATCCTGGACCAACTGTCACCCGATGGAAGCTGCAGCTTCTCGATGCGTACCTCGCCTGGACTGCGCGGGTTCAAATCAAGGTCGACGTGTTCGACAACGAAGTCGTTAGGCTTGTTTCTGATAACCAGTGTTAGGTCTGCCAATCGAATCCGCTCTGGAAATACCGAAGGCAACGTCAGCTTTTGTTTCGGACGCGGTTTGCGTGCCGGCGCTCTCGCCGGATTCAACACAACCTGTGCAGAACGCAGTTCAACATCGTCCAAAAAGTGAGAGAGCCCATGTCTCGTCAATCCGAACAAACTGTAATCAACGTATAACTGATCGATATCGATCGATTCGATAGTTGATGCCCCCGTCGGCAAGGCGCGAAAGTTTCGTACAGTCAGATGACTAAAAGGATTGCCTTCGAGCCGAAAGTCGATCTTTAGATTTTCTCGCGCAGCGTACCGCAGTACGATCTGCCGTCCGATTGCCAGCAAAATTGGACGATGAAAAATGATCAGGAGCGCCGCGCACAGAGCGAGGCCGATCAACACACGATGCCAAATCCGACCGGGGCGCCGCACCTCTTTCTGATCGTTTTCGGCCACCAGAGCGACTGTATTGCCGCCTTCTGAGAGAGCAACTATCAGATTCCGCGCCGACCTCCGACTTCATTATTGCGTGCAGAGACCTATGGCGTGACGCTTTCCACCTTCCGAAATAATGAATCCGGACAAACTTTTTGATTACCTCGAGGGCAATTTACCTGCAGCGGAGCGGGCCGCGCTGGAGGAACAATTGATCTCGGACAAACAATTGCAACGCGAGCTGGCGGTGGCGCGACAGATCCACGCTGGAATGCG
>QHPC01000231.1 GCA_003218915.1 Verrucomicrobiota bacterium | reverse complement strand
GAACGCGCCCGTGTAGGTCACTGGGTTCGACCGTGGTGTTCGTCCAATCGGGCTTTGATCGATTACAATTGCCTTGTCGATTTGTTCTACCCCGCGAATCGCCCGATGCGCGCCCGGTTTTTCCTTTGCATTATGGAAACGTCGAAAGAGCGCACGTCGCAGAATGTCGTCCACCAAAGTGGACTTGCCGCTGCCGGAAACGCCGGTCACACAAGTGAAACAACCGAGCGGAAAAGAGACGGTAATGTCTTTCAAATTGTTTTCCGTCGCCCCGACTAATGTTAGCCAGCCTTCGGATTTGTCGGTCGACCGCGGTTTGGCGCGCTGCTTGGGAATGGAAATTCGCGCGCGGCCGGAAAGGTAATCGGCAGTCAGAGAATTCTTCGCGCGCAGGACCTCTTCGAGTTTACCTTGCGCGACAATTTCGCCGCCACGCGGACCCGCACCGGGACCAAGATCGATGATATGATCAGCGGCACGTATCGTTTCTTCATCATGCTCGACCACAATGACGGAATTGCCGAGATCACGAAGACGCCACAGCGTCCCCAGCAGCCGTGCATTATCGCGCTGATGTAGTCCAATGCTTGGTTCATCGAGAATGTAAAGGACTCCCGCGAGTCCAGAGCCGATTTGGGTCGCCAATCGAATTCGCTGCGCTTCACCTCCGGAAAGTGTCCCGCTCTGGCGATTGAGTGTGAGATAACCGAGGCCAACTTCGACGAGAAACTGCAGGCGGGACTGAATTTCTCGCACCACGTCGCGGACGATGGCGCGTTGCTGCGCAGTCAGCTCGAGCGCCGCAATAAAGCGCGCCGCTGCCTCGGTCGTCAGCTCGCTCAGCTGATGAATGTTTAACTCGCGCGCGTGCCGACCTTTTATGGTAACCGCGAGGATTTCCGGTTTGAGCCTTGCTGCGTTACATACTTTGCATGGTTCGTACGTCATGAACGACCGAATGCGATTGCGAGTGAATTCGCTTTCAGTCTGCTCGTACAGACGCTGCATCTGCGGCACCAGCCCCTCGAATGGTTTTGCGACTTTTGCCGCGCCTGCAGGACCACTGTTGCTGAAATCCATTTCGATCGGAGTTCCATTAGCGCCGAAGTAAAGCGCTTGCTTGAATTGTTCCGGCAGTTCGCTGAACGGCACGTCTTCATCGATGTGAAAGTGCTTCACGAGCGCCTTTTGCAGATGCCGGTAGTATGTCTGCATTCGCTTCGTCCCACGCCGCCACGGCGTAATTGCGCCTTCAGCCAGCGTTTTGCCAGGGTCAGAAATCATCAGCTCGGGATCGCAAACCAACTGGGTGCCAAGTCCATGGCAGGCCGGGCATGCTCCCAGGTGGCTGTTGAAGGAAAAGTGTCTCGGCGTCAGCTCGCCGATTCTAAAGCCCGTCTCGGCGTTTCCGTAATCGGTGGAGTAATGCTGTTCCTCCCACTCGGCCGTTGGAGTGTTGGAGTGCTGCAGTGTTGGAGTAGTGATTTTCTCATTACTCCGTTTCTCCATCACTCCATCACCAGGTCGTTGTCGCAGGACGACGACCCGATTCCCGCCCCATTTCAGCGCAGTTTCGATTGAATCAGTAAGACGGATACGAATGCCATCACGCACGACCAGCCGGTCCACTACCGCCTCAATGGTGTGCCGTTTGTCCTTTTTGAGCCGGATCCGTTCAGTGCGATCCAGCTCCATGATTTCGCCGTCAATTCGCGCACGCACGAATCCTTCGCGCCGGATCTTTTCTATTACGTCCCGAAACTCCCCCGGCTGATTCTCGATCAGCGGCGCCAGTAGAATGGTTTTCGACTCCGGCTCGTAAGCAAGGATTTGATCGACAATCTGCTGGGGCGTTTGTCGGCTCAACGGCTGGCCCGTCAGCGGATCATGCGGCTGGCCAACCGCCGAAAAAAGGACCCGTAGATAATCGTAGATCTCGGTCGTGATCGCGATGGTAGATCGCGGATTAGCTCCAGCGCTGCGTTGCTCGATAGCGATGGCTGGCGAAAGTCCCTGGATGAAATCCACGTTCGGCTTTTCCATTCGATCGAGAAATTGCCGTGCATAAGCTGAAAGGCTTTCAACGTAGCGACGTTGTCCTTCGGCATAAAGAGTGTCGAAAGCGAGCGAGGATTTTCCCGAACCACTCAAGCCGGTAATAACAACCAGCTTTTCCCGTGGTAGTTCCACGTGAAGGTTCTTGAGATTGTGCTGGCGGGCACCGCTAATTTTGATGACTTGCGCAGGCATTCTGACTAAAAACGTCGAACCTTCTAGTCAAGCACAGCCGTCCTTTTTCTCCAGCGAAATTGTGTAATCGAGAGTACGATAGAATGCTTGCCGCCCTGGAATTCCGTGCGTGTTAAAATGAAAGTCTCAATCGTCATCCCATGTTACCATGAAAAAGAACACCATCGAAAAGATCGTGGAGGCAGTTCGCAACGCACCACTTGAGCGTAGAGAGATCATTGTAGTAGATGATTGCTCGCAAGACGGAACGCGGATTGTGCTCGAGCAGAGCCTTTCGCACGTGGTCGATCGGATTATTTATCAGGGAGCCGCGTGACGCAGCGGTTTCGCGGCCGCGACCGGCGATATCATCCTGGTTCAAGACGCAGACCTCGAACATAATCGCGAAGTTTGGCCGGCACTTCTGGAGCCGCTTATGTCAGGTAAAGCAGACGCCATTTTTCGTTCCGGATTCATGGACGGGCGGCCACATCGCGTCCTTTTTTTCTGGCACATGGTGGGCAACAAATTTTTGAGACTGCTTTCCCGCTTATCAAATCAATTCCGCTTGAAGAAGACCGGTTTGACATTGAGCCCGAAATTACCGCCAAACTTGCCCGCGCAGGCTGTAGACTTTATGAAGTCGGTATCTCGTACAGCGGGCGGACTTATGCAGAGGGAAAGAAGATCAACTGGAAGGATGGCGTGAGGGCAATTTACGCGATCCTTAAGTTTCATCTGGAGCGACGCCGCGCTTGAAAGAACATGCGGCGCAAAAATCAGCGGCGCATTGGGCGAAAGTCAATTCGCGATTAAGTCATAGCAGGAACATGAGTTTACGTGCAGGCAAGATTGCCTGCGTCACTCACGGCAACTTGCCGAGATGCTTTCGCGGTGTTTCCCGCGAGAGCAATTTCATGTCCGCATCCACCATCATCCGGACCAGCTCGTGGAAGCGCACTTTTGGTTCCCAACCAAGAATTTTTTTCGCTTTAGAGGAGTCACCTATCAGAATGTCCACTTCGGCGGGCCGCTCATAACGCGGGTCGTGTTTCACGTATTTTTTCCAATCGAGATCGACATGGGCAAAGGCAGCTTCGGTAAACTCACGCACGGTGTGCGCTTCACCGGTCGCGATCACGAAATCATCGCCGCTGTCCTGTTGCAGGATGTGCCACATCGCCTCGACATACTCAGGCGCGTAACCCCAATCGCGTTTCGCCTCCAGATTCCCCAAGAATAGCTCGTGTTGCAGGCCGTGCTTAATTGCCGCGACGGCGCGCGAAATTTTCCGCGTCACAAATGTCTCCCCGCGACGTGGGCTCTCGTGATTGAACAAGATGCCGTTGCTGGCGTTGAGACCGTAGCTCTCGCGATAGTTCACCGTCGCCCAGTAGGAAAAAACCTTCGAGACACCGTACGGGCTGCGCGGCCAGAATGGCGTTTTCTCAGTTTGGGGAACTTCCCGCGCCTTACCGTACATCTCGCTGCTCGAAGCCTGATAAAAACGCGAACGAATTCCGGTCTCGCGAATCGCCTCGAGAATTCGGATCGTGCCAACGGCCGTGATGTCCGCGGTGTATTCAGGAATGTCGAAGCTCACGCGCACGTGGCTCTGCGCGGCGAGATGATAAATTTCGTCCGGTTTTAAGCCGTAAAGCAGTTTCACTAGATTGACCGAATCGCTCAGGTCGCCGTAATGCAGAAACAATCCTACGCCGTTGATGTGCGGATCGGCATAAAGATGATCGATCCGCGAAGTGTTGAATGTACTCGCGCGCCGGACGATCCCGTGGACTTGGTAGCCTTTCCCGAGCAGAAGATCGGCGAGATAGCTTCCGTCCTGTCCAGTGATCCCTGTGATGAGCGCTTTCTTCATGAACAGTTTTCGCCCTTAAAGCAAAGGACGTGCGTGAGCAACCTGTTTTAGCTTCCCCAGTCGGGAGACCATACTGCACGTTTTATTTGCTTCAATCGTAGCTGCGATGTAAAGAATCCCGAGACGCACGGGGTGTCCCCCGATGATGCAGACATGGCTGATTTGGTTCACGGCAGTTTCAGGGACGGGGCAATGTGAGTCTAAGACCGGCAGAAAATCGTCTCGGATATGCAACGGTTACTCGACAGTTTTTCCAGGCAATCGTAACTAGAACTGGCCCGGCTTTTGAGCCAGCACACGGTTTACCTCCAGCAGAACTTAGCTCCGCGCAAAAGATGAGCACAAAAATGACTACCGCTGAGGTTGAGCCGCTCCAGCCGATGACGCCTACCATTCGCGTCAGCAGAAAACGATCCGCGATGCGACGCTATTTTTGCAGCGCACTTGCTTCCTACCTGGCCCTGTACGTTCGACCGCAAGATGAGATTGTGGAGATGGATCCCCAGAGCGCCGGCTTGGGCGAGCAGTTCTTGAATTACAAGGCGGTCTCCAGCATTGAAGAGCTCAAGGCACTCGAGCGCGGGCCAGCATGTTACATCTTGTTAAACGGGACGATTCATTATGAGCGCGACATTCAGGAGATGCTCAATCAATTGCAGGAATCGCTCGAGGGATCAGACCGGATCGTGTTCGTTTATTACAGTATGTTATGGAAGCCGCTGGCGCGTCTGGCCTCGAAGGCTGGCATACGCAGTCGTACGCCGGAACTAAATTGGATCGCCCATGGAGACCTGGAGAATTTTTGTCATCTGGCCGGACTCGAGATGATCCGTCACGATTTAAAATTGCTCTGTCCAATACCCATTCCATTCCTGGCAAACGCTCTAAATCGATATCTTGCGCCACTCCCGTTCTTCCGGCTTTTTACGATGCTCAATATTGTACTCGCACGTCCTGTTAAATCGGCACTTAAAGTGCATCCGTCCGTTTCTGTGATCGTGCCAGCCCGCAATGAATCGGGAAACATCGACAGTCTTCTTGCTCGTTGCCCGATCATGGGACCAGAAGACGAGATTATCTTCGTCGAAGGGAATTCCACGGATGATACGTGGGAAAAAATCCAACAAGCCGCCAGCGCTTACAGAGGCCCTCATCGAATACTCATCGCTCAGCAGAAAGGCCGGGGCAAAGGTGACGCGGTCCGGTTAGGCTTCGATCTGGCGACAAAGGACATTCTGATGATCCTCGATGCAGATCTGACAACGCCCCCTGAAGAGCTGCCGAAGTTTTACAACGCGATTGCTGAGAACAAAGCGGAGTTCGCTAACGGCAGCCGGCTGGTTTACCCAATGGAAAAGCAAGCAATGCGATTCTTCAATATTCTGGGAAACAAATTTTTTGCAGCCGCATTTTCCTTCGTACTTGGCCAACGCTTCAAAGACACATTGTGCGGTACTAAAGTGCTCTCGCGCACGCACTATAAACGAATCGCGGCAACGCGCGAATTCTTTGGAGATTTTGATCCTTTTGGAGATTTTGATCTTCTTTTTGGAGCAGCGCGAATGGGTCTAAGGATCGTCGAGATCCCCGTCCATTACCACGAGAGAACATACGGGACAACCAACATTCAGCGATGGCGCCACGGATTAATTCTTCTCCGCATGCTAATGTTCGCTGCGCAACGAATGAAGTTTCTCGGGCATGAGACCTTGCATTCACAATAGGCAGTAGCAGCAATCTCGGTATTCACAGCCCGCCGATACCTCGCGCCGGTTTCGAAGAGTAAGAGGACGAAGAGGAGTAAGAGACAATTGACCGATGCAAGAGCGGATTAGCAGAGAGATCCAGCACGGACGTTTCCTGGCAGAGCATGGTGCGGGAGAGATTTGGAATTGGGAGACTTCGGCTGGAAGAATCCGCTGGGCCCGACGGGTGAAGATGCTCAGCAGTCATCTCAAACCCGGAATGACCGTGCTCGAATTGGGATGTGGCACCGGCTCTTTTACTCGCGAACTGGCACGCTCGGGAGCGGACGTTGTTGCGATTGACGTTTCGCCGGAGCTCCTGGAAATGGCCAAGGCTAATTGCTCCGCGCCAAATGTTCAGTATCAAATCCAGAATGCTTATGCGCTCAGTTATTCGGAAGGCGCGTTCGACTCTGTGGTAGGTAGCTCGGTTTTGCATCATCTCGAAGTCGAAAAGGCGCTGCGGGGCGCCTACCGCGTGTTGAAGCCAGGAGGTACAATCTATTTTACGGAGCCAAACATGCTGAACCCTCAGATCGCGATACAAAAGAATATTCCCTGGATTAAGCGAAAGCTTGGCGACTCACCTGATGAGACAGCATTTTTCCGGTGGCCGCTCCGGCGGCTGCTCGAAAAAACAGGCTATCGGAATATTCGAATCGCTCCGTTCGATTTTCTGCATCCTCAAACGCCGGTTGCCCTCATCGGCCGGGTGAAGGCGTTCGGCCGGTTTCTCGAGAATGTACCTGTCATCTCCGAGCTCGCGGGCTCACTTTATATCCGTGCAACCAAATGAGCGGGGCATCAAGGGTGGTGCAGAACCAGGAGGCGAAAGACCGAGCCGAAACTTTAGGGTAGCCGTGCGCGACTCGGCGCCAATAAGAATCTTCCCTTTTGGTATCGCTAGCTCTACTGCGATCAATTCCGGGGCCTTGCCAATCCTGCGACGCTTTCAACACTTGAAACAGAAACTGACGCCCTGCCGCTGAAGCAATTTGTTTCAACGGCAAAACCTGTTCCTCGTTCAGGAACGGGATCACGATGCTCAAATCATGACGGTTCATCGCCCTTAGAAAATAAATCTTCTATCACGGCCGGGATTACTTGCGAATGACAAAAGTTTTCATTGCTCCCAATACGCTTATCTTTCCCTAAGGTGTGCAGCATTGGAAAGCCTCAATCGCGTTACCTGCAGCCTGCCCGAAGCTAATGTCGACAACTTCAGTGCTCCATCGCGCTGCTAATAAACTGTACGAACGCGCCTTTCCCATCTATCGGCCGATTTATGCCGCCTACAAGATCTACACTGATCGCGCGGAGCGAGAGCTGCTCAGGAAGATTGTTTTTCAAGGCGCTGTAGCAGTAGATGTCGGCGCTAACATTGGAATTTATTCGAAGTTTCTCTCTCGCGGTATTGGTCCGACCGGCACGGTTCATTCCTTCGAACCGTCGCCGGATAATTTTAGACGGTTGTCTGCTGCCACACACGGTCTTGCAAACGTCCGAACCACTCAAGCTGTAGTTGGGGAGAGAAGTGGCGAATGCAAGCTTTACATTTCAGACAAGTTAAACGTCGATCATAGAGCGTACAAGACTGAGGGAGATTCACGCCACGCCGTCCAAACTAGAATGGTCGCGCTCGACGATTACTTCAAACCCGGCCAACGCGTTGATCTGATTAAAATGGATATTCAAGGATATGAGCTTCATGCGTTACGCGGCGCGCAGCGCGTGCTGCAGGAAAACCCAAACATCAATCTCTTACTCGAGTTTTGGCCTGCCGGATTGGCGCAGGCGGGCGTCAGATGGGAAGAACTTGTCGAGATGCTTCAGCGCCTAAATATGAATCTGACTCTGATAAGAACCCATGGTCTGGTTCCCTTCGATACGGGGGATATTCGAAACGATATCTCCTGGTACGTGAACGTTTTCGCCCATCGTACGCGCGGTTAGACGCGGGTTGGCCGGAGCAATGTAGCCATTTACAGAGTGATGTGATCACGAGTTCTAGGCAAAATCGTGTTAGCGATTATCGTGGCGTAGATACGCACGGTTATTGTCGCTGGATCAGCGGGATTGATTGGTTCGGAAACTGTAAAGCGGTTCGCGAAAGAGGGGGCACATATTGTAGGAATTGACAACGACATGCGTGCACAATTCTTTGGCGCAGAAGCATCGACAAAGAAGACGCGTAATAATCTAATCGCGAACGTCCGTGGTTATGACCATTATGACATCGACATTCGGGACGCCTCCGCAGTTGCCGAGCTGTTCAAAACTTATTCCGGAAAAATCGATGCAATTGTGCATACGGCCTCGCAACCATCGCATGATTGGGCAGCCCGCGATCCGCAGACCGATTTCTCGGATACTGCAAACGGCACATTGAACTTGCTCGAAGCGGCGAGAACCATTTTCTCCTGAGGCGCCATTTAGGCGGGACTTGGGTGGATGGCCGCAAACGTGCTGAAGAGCGATTGCGGGACAAATCTAGCTGGACGTCATCTGATCGGGGTAAGCGGTGGAAGCGTTTATGTGCAAGCATTGCAATTACTCAGAGAGGAGTGTTTGGCCGAGATTAGCCAGCACATCCCGGCAACCGGTTGCGGGATGGTAGCGTCGGTGCAGCTGATTTTGATAATTCGCGGGCATTCTGACGATGAATGTCAAACCTTTATCAAAAGGACACTGCCGGTTTTGCCAGCCGAAAACGCGGCTGCTTCCGCTGCGAACACGGCACGCGCGCTCAAGGCTTTACTTGCGCTTCAGGGTTGCGATCAAGCATTACGCCGGTATTGACCTTCTTGACAAATGGCGACCTTTTCTCGCGATATGGTCTATGCGCCTTTGCGGACAGCGCGACTTTACAATCTATTGCAAGAGTACGTGGGCGGTAGCCGGGACCGCGCAGATTTCGTAAGGACGCGTGTCGTTATCGGGCCTGACCAGAAAGTCGTGGATGCTGGTTGCGGCACTGGCAGTGCCTTGGAGTTTCTACCATCCGTCAACTACTTCGGATATGACCCTAATCCCGACTACATTCGCGTAGCGCGATCACGTTACGGAAGCCGCGCAGAATTTTTCTGTGGAAACGCCGGCAACCCGCAAGTTCGGCAGTTGGCGCAGGACGCAGACGTGTTTCTTTCCCTTGGCGTACTTCATCATCTCACCGACCAGCAGATCGGCGAAATATTGAACCTTGCGCGAGCCTGTCTGCGTCCCACGGGCTGTTTCGTTTTTTATGAGCCTTGCTTCAGCGCAAAGGATGACTGGGTTGGCCGGGTGTTCATGCGTCTGGATCGCGGCAGAAATATTAAAACCGATCAGGCGTGGCGAGCGTTGGTATCACAGTATTTTGAGACCGTAGAAGAGTTTATTCGCCGCCCTGTTTACTTGTTCCGCTATACGATTCAAGCCCTTATCGGCCGGAACCCGCGCCAATGGTGATTTATGCGCCCTGGGCCAGATAATCGAGGAAAGAACGGGGATGAAAGTCATAGTCTCGTCGCGCCAAAGCATTGTTGTACGTTTTTGGCAGGACGAGCCGATCGATTTGATCGCGCTTGAACGGCAAGGGTAACCCGAGCGCCTTCGCGGCGCGCAGCATCCCGACCGGTACAGGCACTACAAAAAGAGGACGCACGGAACTGCGAAGCGCCTGGGCCATCTCCGTGGCGGCGCATGAGCGCTCAGCGCAGAGAGTGTAAGTTTGCCCCGCAGGGTGTCGGCGAATTGTCGCCTCCGAAATAAACTGTGCGGCTTCCTGCACGCTGATCGGCGCAAACTTAATTGAACCGCCATGGCGAAAATCCGGCAGGACGCGCACTTTTCGCGCAAGTGCAATGACCGCATCAATTCCCTCGCTATTGCTGGAACCGTAAATCTCTGCTGGGCGGATAATCGTATAATTCAGACCGCTATCGCGAATGGCTTCCTCGGCTAACCACTTGGATCTTCCGTAGGCTCCGGCATCTGGGTGCGCGCAAATTGTGCTGACATATGCAAAATGCTGCGAGGGCAGGCAGGCGCAGAGTAATTGCTTCGTCAAGTCTGTATTCACTCGAAAATACTCCGACGCGTTATCTGAATGCGTCAGCGCGGCCATATGCAAAACCACCTGTACTCTCTGCAATGCCGCGGGGTTGCGAACGGTTTCCTCCAGCCCTCCGTGCAACCGTTCGAATTCCGCGTCCGGAATCTCCACTCTTCGCTGGTGCACCACTGCCATGACGCGGACTCGCGAGACCAGATTGCGCAGGACATGCTGACCGAGCGTTGAACTGCCGCCCGTAACGAAGACTGTATCGATCATTTGGTTTTGTTGGCTGGCGAAGGCGAGCGCCACCAGTAATCGATCATGTGGCGCATGAATTCCAAAACGGCACCGGGCTTCACGAATGATTTCCTTGCTCCCAGTGAATGAAATTCAACCGGAATTTCGTAGACATGGAGATTTAGATTGATGCAGTTTAAGATTAACTCGGCGTCGATGAACCAGTCGTCGGAATGCAGCGTCATTCTTTTGTACGCCTCGCGTTTCATGATCTTTGGCTTTGAGTTTACGTCCCGCAGCCTGCTGGATCCGCGAAAGAAGAGGTGAAACAGCCAGTTGTAAACAGTCGAAATAAGCGTCCGATAAAGGCCATCCTGGCGCTGGACGCGATACGTCTTTACCATATCAAAATTGTCGCTTCTTATCTTCGCGAAACAGGAGAAAATTGCCTCGACGGGAAATTGGCCGTCACCGTCAATCACTCCGATATACTTGCCTCTGCAAGCATCTAGTCCGCGGCGCATGTCCCATCCCATTGCTCCTTGTTTTGGCTCAGCCAGAACACGCACATGAGGCAACCGTTGGGCAAGCTGCCGGCAAGCTTCCGGGGTTCGATCATCGGAGCCTTGCCAAAAATTCGCGACGAGGATTACTTCCCATTCAAAGCGAAACAGCGACATTATCTTGTGAAGGTTCTCAATGAATGGAATGATTTCTTCCTCCGCACGATAACAAAGGACCGCGATGGAAAACTCGATGGGCGCTTCTACCATTCTTTCGGTGCAATCATCGCAGAGTCATCATCCCGGTCAATTGTGTCGAGCGCGGTATCGCCGCAGCGGATAAGATAATGGCCTGATGGAACAGAGCTACGCCCAGCGCTATGCACTGCTCGAAGGGGAGCACTGGTGGTTTCGCGCACGCCGGGTAATACTCCGGGATTTGCTTGCCCAGTTTAAATGGCCGCAGCGGCCGAGAATTTTGGAAATTGGTGTCGGTCCCGGCTACAATCTTCTCGAAGTTTACCCGGCCGATGCTAGTCTCGAAGGCGTTGAACCAGATGAGGGGCTTGCCACATTGGCGGCGAAACGAGGCCCTGCGCCGGTTTTCCAGGCGCCGATCGATCAGCTCCCATCAGAATTTCAGGATGGATCTTATGATGGGATAACAATGTTCGATGTGCTCGAACATATTCGAGATGACGGAGGAGCGCTGCAGATTGTACACCAAAAATTACGGCCACGCGGTCGAATAGTCTTGTCTGCGCCTGCTTATAACTGGCTATGGGGACAGCAAGATGTCGTCAACCAGCACTGCCGACGGTACACTTTGCGTACTCTGCGAGACAAATTGCAAGCTGCCAATTTCACTATCGAACGCATGACGTACTTTAACACGTTCCTCTTTCCGCCGATCGCCGTTGTTCGCCTCGGAGCGCGTCTCATTCGTAGCCAACCCGCAGAAGAAGGAGACTTTGCTTACGTCCGCAAGCCATCAAATGCGGCTTTGTTTACCCTGTTTGCATCGGAACGGGTCTTCTTGAGGTACTTTGATTTTCCGTTTGGCGTTTCAGTCTTTGCAGCGGCACGAAAAGAGTAGCACATGTGTTACGGGCCCTGATACCTTGCGCCTGCGTTCCGAGGCGTGTGCTAAACCAACCAAGAAGCAAACCGCAACAGCTTAAAGGCCTGCCATCTGACAATGAGCCAAAGCCGCGACTCATCGCATGCTTCCGTAACCTCAGAGGCTCGAGCCGCGACTTCATGGCTTTCACCAGTGCTGCTCTTAGTCGTTGTCTTTCTAATCATTAATCGAGCATTGGTAACCGGGGCATGCGTTCAAATCTGGGACGCCAGCTCGTTCTATACTCCGGCACTCTCGCTTGTGGCCGACCATGCCCGGAAGGGTGAATTGCTTCGATGGGATCCCTGGCTGGCTGGAGGCACACCAGATTTCGCTGACCCGCAGGTCGGCGCCGCTTCGCCAATTGCAATAATTGTCGGCGCAATCGGCGGAGGGACTAGCGGGACTTTTCGGGCTTACTGGCTTTTGATATGGGTGTTGGGCCCCCTCGGTCTGCTCTTACTGGCGCGGCATCTTGGCGTGCCTCCGTGGGGTGCCTTCCTGGTTGCCTTGGGCTACGCCTTCTGTGGCTTCTACACGGCTCATGCTGAGCACACAACCGTCCTTTACTCATTTTCATTTGTCCCTTGGTTTATCTGGCGCTTTGACGTGGCCCTGGCCTCTCTTCGTTTCAAGCCGGCGGCTCAAGCAGGGGCACTTTGGGGACTCTCTGCATTGGGCGGTTATCCAGCGATCGTGATTCTTAGCGGAGGGATGATGTTCTTATGGGGACTGGGCCGCTGCTTATGCGGCGGCAGCGAGATGATCCAGATTCATAAGCGACGAATTGGAGACCGACTCAAGTTCACGTTTTTCGCATTGCTAGTCGCCTTCTGTATTGGAGTAGTCACTTCAGCCTGGGGCGCTTGCGACCTTTGCAAGCCCCTATCTCACCGCCCTCAAGTTTCCTAATTTGAATCCCAGCTTGTGGATAGGAAGTGATATTTCTGTTGCGGACGTCTATATCGGCGTTCTCCCTCTGATTCTAAGCTTACTCGCGATCTGGCAACGACCACAGTCAGGCTGGAGGTGGTGGCTGGTGGGAATTGTTGCTTTTTCCCTCGCGTGTGCGGTTGGTGACAGATTGCCGGTCCGCGGCTGGCTCTACGACTACTGTCCCCCGACGAGATATTTCACGCATCCCGGTATGTTCCGGGCCTACGCCATTTTTTCGGCAGCTGTGCTTGCTCTCCTGGCCACGCGGGATCTCGCAGCGGCCGTTCCGAGGCCGGAGACTCGGATATGGCGCCGATTGGTGTTGATCTCGTTAGCAATCAGCGTAGCAGCCGTGTGTGCCTACAGGTATGTTATTCATCACGTGGCTAACCTGGGTAACCAGCTTAGCCTTAGCAATTGGCATCTGGTCGTCACGTGGTTTGGAGCGGTTGGAGTTTCCCTGGTTTTGTTGTTGTTGCAAAGAGCGAGAAAATGGTTTGTGCTTTGGTTTCTCCCCTTGGCTATTTTAGACGCAGGGCTAACACTACGACTTTCCCAGACATTCGTGTGCGATAGCGGCCGAACGCATTCGTTGCCGATGCGAATCGATGCCGGCCACAAGGCGCGACTAACTCTAACCAATTTCCAGCGAGAACTAAATCCGCCCTTGCCGGTGGGTGGCATTCATTCCAATAATACGGCCACCCTGCGGCTGGCCACTTTTTACAATGATTCCACTATGAAGAATCGGTTCCATCAGCGATTCGCAGATCATCCGGTGTTATTGAATTTGGGACTGGGCGCCGACAGAATTTGGTTTGCACGCGATGCAGTAACCACAGCTCCTTCTCAGTATGCCTTTAACGCTCTTGTAAAACGAAGCGAACAATTGGGAGCGCCTGTGCTCATTGTACACCCTCGTCCGCAAATGGCACAAGTCAGCAGTATCAGTTCATCCGCAGCTCCAGACGCAACCGCGCTTGCTTCTATCTCCCGGTTAGTAGCAGCTCAGAAAGTGCCGGCACAAGTTGTTAGTTACACGCCCAACAATTTAAAGATCAAGGTTTCTTGCCCTGAAGACGGCTGGCTTCTGGTAACTGATCGATGGGCTGCGGGATGGCGCGGCAAAGCGAATGGAAATCCGGTGGAAGTGCTCGGCGGAAACTTCATTTTTCGAGCGGTGCGTGTTCGCGCGGGAGAGAACATCGTTCAATTCTATTACCCGCAGGCTCTGTATTTCGCACTAGTCCTGCTTAGCTGGACGACCCTGGCAGCGGTGTTTGCAGCACCTGGATGGAAGAAGCTGCAAGGTGCCCTAGGATTGACTGTAACTCAGCGGAGGCCGGGCCTTACGCAGCAAGATAAGAGCGCAAGAACAGTTCCATGATGTGCTGCCCCGGCGCCCCTCACGTGTCTAAGATCGCGTTCCCATACTGCGGCGCGATCGGAGTTCTTCACGACCTCATAACTTGGAAAGTAATCTACGTTATTGTGAGCCTGAGCCCATTCCTGAGCGACTGCTCGCAGAAGGGACTTGGCCCAGGTGTTGGCTACGACAGTGTTTATGGATGAAAAGGTGTTCATCAAAGGAACGGGAGAAACTGTGGCGATAACATGAACGTTGGGGTGTCCGTATTGAGTCAACAAGGCATAGATGGCTTCCAGATTGGCCCAGTTTTCGGCGAAGCTGGTAAGATGGAATTCATATCGGCCGGGTTGAGTCTTGAACAGAGATGGAAGCGGCCAGCACTGCCGACGGTACACTTTGCGTACTCTGCGAGATAAATTGCAAGCTGCCAATTTTGCTATCGAACGCATTACGTACTTTAACACATTTCTGTTACCGAAATGCCTTTTTTTGACCAAAGTCTGTAATGCTTGGCTGTGCGCCCCGAGCATAAAAGCCGAGAGGAGAAGTTCAGATATGGTAACGACGAAAAGGCGCGCGATGTTCGCTCGAAGGATGATAAACAGCGATTGTAGTCATCAAAGGTCCAGTAGCTTTAACTTGTCTACGTCACTGCTGCTACGTGAACCATTTCCTGGTTTCTACATTTGATTCATTATGCAAACTATGTTGGATTGTCTGTAAGCTAAGTCGTATGAATAAGTCTGCTGGACAGATCGAGCGCGCGACGCGGCTATGTGCGGTTCTGGCCACGGTCGTTTTCATAAGCTCGGCGCTTGCCTATCTGTACTTAGATCGCGTGAATGTGACGCGACTCGATTTCTGGCTGATCTACGACACCTGCTTGACGCGGTCGTGGCTCAAAAGTGCGTTGTTGAAATATACTAGTCACTCCTTGTTCTTCCCGAGTTTTATCTGGCTGGCAGATTTCCACTTCTTTCATGGTAACCAGGAGTTATTGGCTTTTGTTGGAATAACTCTGCTGTGTTCAAGCGTCGCTTTGCTGCTGATTCCAATGTGGCGGGACAAGATGCTGGAGCTTAACGGCAAGATCGCAGCTACCCTGATACTTATCGTAGGCAATTTTTGGATGGGCAGGAGCTTTGTTATCGCATACGGCGGGTTCAACTGCATCTATTCTCTCATGATGTGTGGAGTAGCGCTGGCATTCATCTGGGTACCGGCGATGCAGACTGATTCGCCGCGTTTTTGGCTGGCTGCATCACTCGTAATTGTTGGCGGCTTTATCGCGTCCTTTAGTTTCAGTGGAGGCTTTGCGTGCTGGCCGACATTACTATTGCTCGCCTGGTGCCTGCGCCTGCCTCGACGTACGTTTGTCCTGTTGGTGGGCGCTGCCTTTGTCGCGGTTGTACTATTTGTAATGATGCCATACCGCGGTGCACCTTTGCATGCTGCTTCTGAGGCAACTATTTCATCGCGCGTCCTTGTGCAGCTTGAATGGCTATGCCAGCTAGTTGGTACGCCAGTTTCTTATGCGGCAGCCGCGTGGTACACCAGATCCTCTAAATTGGCTGCCTCCCCGCTACTATCGCTGTGGTGTGGTGCCGCTGGATTATCGTTGGCTGGGCTTGTGGTATTTCCTAAGATTGTCCAACGTAATCTCGGCAAAGGCAGACTGGAACTGATGGGTCTGGCCTTACTCAGCTTTAGCTTGTTCGCTATCATCCTTGTTGTCATTGGTCGGGCCACGCTTTTTCGCCTGGATCCGGGAAGGATCTCGGCGACATGGTATTTTTTCTGGAGCGCGCTTTTTTGGGCCAGCCTGCTGATGCTCACAATTCACTATTGTGAATCTCGAAAGTGGTTGACCTGGCCGGTCCTGCTCGGAGCGGTCGCAATACCCATTTTCGCTTTTCCCAGCCATTATCAGGAAGGCGTGCGGTATAGATACATCCGATTTTCGGCCGAAAGGGCCGCCACCAGCTTGATTAACGGCGCGTGCGATACGGAAAAAGTAAAAATCCTTTTTCGGTCGCCGGATCATGTTTACCGTGTGGCGGCGCAATTGCGCGAACGCCGATTAGATATGTTTGCGTCCGGCCTGCAAGACTGGATCGGGCTGCGCTATACCGCCTTATTCAACGGTCATCAAAGGGCCGAAGGTTTAAAGGGTAGCTGCCGCGTCCAAACCTTGGTTCGGTGTGATAACGGCGACGCAGCGGCGCGAGTAGTTGGCTGGGCACGGAGGCATAAAGGTCAAGCGCCACAAACGCTCGCAATCGTCGACCCCAATGGAGTGATTTGCGGAGTGGCTCGGTCGACTTCGACTAACAAGTGTGTCAACACCGTTTTTTTCGGGAATAGATTTATCAATAGCTCATTTCTTGGCTATATCCGCAATTACGATACGCGTCTGCAGTACTCAGTCCACAGCGCAGACGATAAGACAGTCTCGATTGAAGTGATTCCTGTTCAGGCACAACAGTCCGCTACACGCTGAGACGGAGTCAGGTATTTTCGATTTTGAAACGCAACACGAGTCCGAGGGAACTCTTGGGCATTGCAATAGGTCTTCTAACGTTGGCAAACACTCTTTCAATGGTATTCCGGGATCTCGGGTGAACGAACGACCCTAGCTTGGAATTCACTCAGTGAAATAATGTAATGCATGTTTGCAACCTGCTGTGGAGTAAGTCTGTGAGCGCCCTCCAACCAAATTCGCAGGGAACGATCATTCCAGACGAGCGAAGCGATAAAAAAGACATTCCACTGGTTTTGGAAAGGAATTCTCTCCGGCAAGAGGAGAATGCTGCTTCCTGGCGCCGGATGAAGGTTGAGGGACTGCAACGCTTGGATAACATGAGATGTCTTTGCGCCGACCTTGAGCCAAGCCACCGCATAGCGTTGGTTTTCTCTCTGCGTAAAGAATGCAAGAGTAGATCCGAGGAGAATCGTTGCGGCGACTCGAAGAACCCGAGGAGATAGGTGGCCAACGAATATCGAAGACCTGGAAATTAGCGAAACTAAATCAAATGCGACCTTCGCGAAGATCATTACCCAACCGAACAGGAGGAGGTAAAGAGATCCACCGCCGCGTACTGGGAGAAGGAATGCTATGGGCAGGGGCACTATCACTATCCAGAACGCCATGAGTTGAAGTGTCCGATCGCGGCGTAGGAAGGCATAAATGAAAACAAGGATCCACAAGATCAGCAGTATTATTGGAGTGACTGCATGTGGGGCAAACAACAATTCCCCAACGAACTTTGCGTTGGCACTCGTGAATTGATGCCATGAATATCTGGGTCGATAAGGCTCCAGTTTTATGAGAGCACTGCTACCGCGTGTCTTTCCAAAAATATAAATGGCAGTAAGCAAGCCTGCAAGCAAAGGCGGCGCCGCAGAATGCCAGCCCCAGTAAACGAATGCTTTCCAGCTGGTCCAGCGAGGGGATTTTAGAAACTCATAAATTAGGACCATTACGGGAAGTGTAACCGCCATCTCCTTGGAGTTCAGGGCGCAGATGTATAGCGCCAGAAATCCCAGCAGTTGCGTGGGGCGTAGCGGAAGCTCCTTCGCGCGGATACGTATGTAGTAGGCCAACGCGGCGAAGTAGAAGAACCCGCACAACACGTCATAAATGAACGCCCCGACGTACACGAGGTTGGCAAGGTGAGGATGGTAACAAAGAGCCAGAACAGCAAGGAACGTGACTGAGCGCGAGGAAGCCAGACAGCGGCTTAAGTAATAGACTATCGGAATCGAGGCAGCGAGAATACCGATCTGGACGATCCGATAAGGCAGGGGATCTAGCGCGAAGAAGTGATAAAGCGGGAGGTAGTAGAGAGCGCCTCCCGGCCGATAAAATGGAGTCCAGAAGAGTACGTTTGCCCAAAGCGACTTGAGCGCTCCAGCCCGCCAGTAGGTGGCGATATTCATCATCTCGTCTTCACGAAACCCTCCACGTAACGCCGGAAGGGCAAAGTGGAGGAAATAGCCGATGAGAACGACTATGGAAACCGCATCAAGCAGTTTCCGGGTGCCTGGCCAATTCCGAATTCTTTCTAATCGCTCTCGCCAAAACGGTGACATGTATTCTTTGTCCAGCAGACGAATGACAGTGTTCAAGTTGGTTGGCTCATTCACCACGCCCAGCGCACATCACATTAGACAAATAGTGCGAGCCTGAGCGGATCGAGCGGTGGGAAACGTTCTCTAAGCAAGGTAGGATCGCACGAACAACTCCATGATGTGTTGTGCGCCGGCGCCCCTGACATGTCTCAGATCACGCTCCCATACAACAGCCCGATCGGAGTTTTGAACGATCTCGTAGCTTGGAAAGTAGTCCACATTATCGTGAGCTTGGGCCCACTCCTGGGCGACTGCTCTTAAAAGTGACTTGGCCCACGTGTTGGCCACGACAATATCCATGGATGAAAAGGTGTTCATCAAAGGAACGGGTTTTCGGCGAAGCTGCTAAGATGGAATTCATATCGGCCGGGTTGAGTCTTGAACAGAGATGGAAGCGGCGTCCGATTCACAAACACGTCGGCCTGAGCATCGCGCCAAACTTCTGCGAGTCCAAGGGTGACAATCACGGCGCGACAGTTCGCTATGCGCTTCGTAATTGCTTGCATTAGCGCACGGCGGTCCAAAGTCTCTTCCAAGCCGACAAGGCTTAACGTGGGGTTTGTGTGCGGATCGTACCAGGTTGTCTTTGTCACCTGAACAATAGATTCCAAAGGGAACACTGCCTCGGGATCAAGTGCCCAACGCAGTTCGTTTAATATCGAATAGGTGTTGTACTTGTTGGTGAATCCGAGCCCGGATACCTCTTTGTTAACAGGTTGAAACTTCGCAAACTCCGGCGCTGCGCTTTCAACAGCGATCTTGTGTTTTATCAAGGAGAGTTCGATACCGCGCGCAAAACATGACCCGATAGCATAGAATTTATCCTCCCGACTAAATTTGAACTTGGGATTAACTCTGGGCGAAAACCAGCTCTGTCTCAGTCGTTGAAACGCGTACCTGCAAGCGGGATCATTCGGGTCAGCCCCATCCTTGTACCAAATGCCAGCCTCATTTTCTTTATAGTTCTTCATCGCCTCGGCCGCAGTCGCGACATAAGGTGATCTGCTCAGGGGTTGGAGGCCGCTTGGGGCAGTGAAATCGGCTCTTTTGCTAGGGCATGCTCCGGACATCGCTCAAAAGGATTTTAAAACCGAGAGCACGCGGCAATTGCTCTGAAGTCCATTAGTGATCTTTATCAGACTACGCAAGATTTTCTCAGGAGAAACCGGGCGAGTTTGACTTAAGCACAAGGGCACCCTTTCTCCAGTAGAAAATCCGAGGAACGATAATAGCCGTCTGTCTCCAAAGCAGTCCAGTTTGTTTACAAAACTTAGCTGGCGAACTAAAACAATTTCGGCGATAAAAGCGAACTGCCATGGAACCCGCGTCTGGGAACACAGTGCTGATTATCGAGGATGAACGCGATGTGGTCGATCTTCTCGCACTCAATTTGCGCAAGGCCGGTTTCACCACCTCGACCGCGTGCGATGGTGCTGCCGGACTGGAAAAAGCGCGCAGCGAAAAGCCAGCTTTGATTATTCTTGATCTCATGCTGCCGAAGATGCCCGGGCTGGAAGTTTGCAAAATTCTGAAAAGCGACCCGGGGACTCGGCAAGTTCCCATCATGATGCTCACGGCGAAAGCCGAGGAAATCGACCGGATAGTCGGTTTGGAATTTGGCGCGGACGATTACGTGACAAAGCCGTTCAGTCCGCGGGAAGTCGTCCTGCGCATTCGCGCGATTATGCGCCGCGGCGAGGCGAAACCGGACGATGAACGTTTGACAGCCGGTCCCATTACCATCGATCCGGCGCGCTATGAAGTTTCTGTTAACGGCAAGCGGATCAACCTTACCAGCCTTGAATTTAAACTTTTGCGCACGCTGATACAGCGACGAGGTCGTGTGCAAGCACGTGACCGCTTGCTTAACGATGTATGGGGTTACGAAAGTGTCATTGACACGCGAACAGTGGACACGCACGTCCGACGGTTGCGCAAGAAACTTGGCAAGGCCGCCAATGTGATTGAAAGCGTACGTGGGTTCGGCTATCGGTTGAAGGAAAAGTAAGGCCAGATGTATTGGCTAATCCTCGGCGTGCTCTGCGCTCTATTCGCAGTGACAGCGCTGTTTCTGTGGCGAAAATGGGCTGCGCCGTGGCCCCAAATCGAGCAGCTCGTTTCGCAAATAGCCCGGGGTGAAAATCCATCAACGTTTCTGATAAACGGTGGAGCAGACCCGCATCGCGTTGGCCTGGCGCTTGAGACTATTTTTGCGCGGCAGCGTGAACTCGAGCGCCAGATTGCCGGGCGCGAATCCGGCACGCAAACAATTCTCGGCGCGATGGAGGATGGCGTGCTCGTAGTTGATGCACGCAGCCACATTACGCTGATGAATCCGACTTTTGAGAAAATGTTCGAGCTGCGCGATCCGGCAGTCGGCGTTCCTTTGGTTGAAGCCGTCCGTCACGCCACGCTCGATCAACTGATTGCGGAAACGGTGCTCACCGGAGAAGCGATGCGATGCGAGTTGAGTCTGGCCGATTCGCGAACCCGCAGCGAGCGACATATCGACGTCAGCGCCGTCCCAATCAAGAACGGTGACGATGAAGTGACTGGTGCAGTCGTTCTTTTCCACGATATCACTGAGTTGAAGCAGCTGGATCAAATCCGGAGAGACTTTGTCGCAAATGTTTCGCACGAGCTCCGAACGCCGTTGTCGATTTTACGCGGCTACATCGAGGTATTGTTTGATGAGCCGGAGACCTCACAGGAGGAACTCATCCGCATCCTTTCGATCATGGAACGGCACTCCAAACGACTCCAACGGTTGGTTGATGATCTGCTAAGCCTTGCACAACTGGAGTCGTCCCAGGCGACACTGGAGCTCAGTGCCGTGCGGGTGGATGAGTTGTTTAATAATCTCATCCGTGATTGGAAGGAAAAACTCGCCGGAAAGAATTTGAAAGTGATTGTCGATTTGCCTTCGGAGATGTTGACGCTTCGCGCCGATGAAACGCGCCTGGAGGAAGTACTCCATAATCTGCTCGACAACGCGGTGAAATTTTCACCCGACAACGGACAGGTTCGCCTCCAAGGGGCACGTTGTGGTTCTAACGTCGTAATGAGCGTCGCCGATAATGGAATCGGGGTCAGCAAAGAAAATTTGCCGCGAATTTTCGAGCGCTTTTATCGCGCTGACAAAGCGCGCAGCCGTGAACTGGGAGGCACCGGTCTGGGATTGGCGATTGTTAAACACATCGCCCAATTACACGGTGGTTGGGTGGAAGCCGAGAGCGAGCTGGGAAGTGGGACAACGATTCGCGTAGTGTTTCCAGAGGTTCCGCCACGTTAATCGTTGAAAGTTGAACAGGATTCAACGTTCACGGTTCAAGGATGTAACGATTCAACCCGCGAGCCTGTCACACAAAAGTAACATTAAAAATTTTGACGCTTCGGCGCGCGCTACGGCAGGCTGCCCAATCTATGAAATGTCCCAAACTTGCTCACAAGA
>QHPC01000255.1 GCA_003218915.1 Verrucomicrobiota bacterium | reverse complement strand
ATCCTTCTGGCACCAATCGGTGGTGGAACGAGCGACGAAACGAGCGACGCGCTCGACAACTTTTGCAGCAGTTCCTACGGGGCGAGACGGTTTCGACTGGATTCCGAAAGAGTGGACGTTCCACTCGGACGCGTTCTGGTTAGACCTTATATGCCGCACGGCGTTTCTTCGTTCCCGTCAGGGCACATGGTTTCGCTTGGAAAATTGCGGGCGAACGTTCCGGCGTTCGCATCTTGGACAATTTCCAATGCTTCATCGAACGAATATCGCCCCGCATCGGCGAGGCGATTTGTGTATCCGTGACGGTTTGGCTTCGACCACCCGCCATGATCGCTAGACCATATTACCCAGTTCACATAAGATACTGGCCGCATCATCTGCCATCCTGCAATCAAAAACGATTCTAGCGCGAAGCGCGTCGGAAATCAGATTGACGCCGCGTTTATCTTTGCGCGGGCGAACCTCGTAGTATGTTCCAGTTCGCTTGACAGGTCGGTGAGATTTTATCAAACTCGACGCCGTTAAACGGATCTGGATCGGGCGAAGGACGCTTCTCCCGGTGGCGGTTTTCTCCCCCTTCAGACCTGCAATCGCAGAGTTAACCAACCGGGGAAAAGAAAGAATCCATCCTATGAAAACGACAACTTTTTCGTTCGCAGTACTAGCCGCGATCATCGCGGTGACGATTCTACAAGCTTGCGCAACCACGACCACGACCACGCAGTGCGCGAAGCCGACGCTGACTCCCGCAGGCTATAGCGGTCCGCTGCATTCCGTCACGGTCACGATAAAGACGGCGACGACGGGCGCCTACTTGCGCTACACGCTCGACGGTTCTACACCGACGTCGAGTCACGGCACGCTAATACCAGCGGCGAGCGGGACAGCCTCGTTCCATATCTGGCCGCCGGGAAAGACGTTAAAAGCGATTGCGTACAAAGCGGGATGGACCACTTCGTTGATCGCAGTCGGAAATTACGTCTACGAGTCGGGTGGTAATAGGTAATTGCCACTACCACGCCAGCCTGACGCGAATCCTACACGTCATTTAGGCGTTGGAAATGCTTTCCGCGTAACGTCACGCCGGATTTCCTGCAGTACACGGATGAAGAGCCAGAAATGAGTTCTCAATTACGAGAAGTCACGCGAGGCCAAAACAGTGAAAGGGAAACCGCCACGCCGGAGATGAGCCAGCGTTTACTCGACGCGGTGTCACGACAGCGCAAATACCAATTGCGCCACAAGCGTGTCGGATTATGTTATGACTGTAGTCGTCCGGTAGCTAGTGGCACCTTGTTTTGCGAGCTGCTGCGTTGCGACTTGAATCTGTTGGGTCCAACCGTGACGCTTCGCGTGAGCGAGGACAGTTCCCTCTGGAATATTCATTTTGCGAGCGATTTCGCGAAGGCCAATCCCGGCCGCGTACGCGGTCTTCATCTGTTCCCAGATTTCCGACGTGATCTTTCGGCGCATACGCTTTAGAGAATCTTACTGACGCCGTTCGCCTCGTATAATTCAAATTCCGGTCCGCAACTTCATATCGCACGGCGTTGTCGCACTACTTATCAGAACGGGCCGACCTATTTGTGCCGCAGACCTTGCGTCAAGCTGTGGTAACACCGGCCCGAACTACGGCTTTTAGAAGGATCCTCACAACCACGATCTCATCGCGAGGAAGCCACAGTTGCTTTCGGATGCTATTGAACGCGCGGTACGTTAGCAAAACTGCTTCCCGAGGGTCATCAGTCAGCCGAGAAGCGAAGTTGTAAACGGCGGGATAATGACGAGCGACCAAACTATCAAAACGCCCGAGGTTCGTTTTGATCGACGGGTTTCGTTTTTCGTTCGGTTCTTGCGGGAGGCAGTGCAGCACATGGCTGCTCTGGCTGGGGGGTCCTTTCATTCTTGGGGGTTCCTTTCATTTATCAGTTAGTTCTACGGAATTGCCGAAGCGGAGTTCCCTCGGATAGCGCCATGGCCCGCTCCGACAGACCCAACGCTGCGACTTTTGACTGGATGACTTTCCCAAGCGGTCGAGCACAGACCGTCCTCACGACGAGAATATCTGGTCGGGAAAGTGATCACGGTCAGCTTAGAACGCAGAGGTTAATCACACAGCTTGCTGAATTGAAGATTGGTGAATAAACTGATCGCTTCTCCTTTTCAACGTTTCGCGCCGCACTTTCACCTTAGCGAGAACCGCTGCGATTGGCCTACGACCTGACTGGCATCGAAGTGATACGCTTCCAAGTGAGGCGGTTGCTGCCCTTCCGCCCCTGCGTTAGCACGGGCGCCGTTGAAAGAATCAACTTGTCTTTGTTTAGGTCGAGTTGGGCGTGGCGATGCTGATCGGTTCCTACCCAGTTCTCAAACGAACAGAGCTTTAAGTGATGGATGACTTCGTTCTCCGACACAACCGAGAAGGGACCGCAATAAGAGAGATAGCCCTTGGCATCCAACGCCAGGAGCTTTGGGTCGCCTGCGAAGGGATCATCAGTTGCGAGGCGAACACGATTGGGTGCGGAAATATTGACCGACATAAAGCCAATCGGATGATAGGCAATGAAACCAGATGCCTCTTCTCCCAAAGGGTAGCCGACAACGCTGTCACCGGCCACCGTTTCCCAGATTTGCAGTTCCCAAACACCAATAATTTTTTCCGCCAGCATCGAAATCCTCCTTCTCTGTTTATGGACGGGGGTAGCTCTTGTGCTTTGAAGCTCAGAGCTTAGCGCAGTGAGTGGGCCGACTCAATGATCGAACCAAGCCAGTGATCAGCCTCAGCCGATCTCGATCTACTCTTTCCCCCGTTTCCAGACCTGGAGAATGTTGCCACTCCCGGACTTCGAGGTGAATTCGCTGGGACGTGGCTTGCCGACCGGCGCGAAGCAGACCTTGTAACTGTCTCCTTCCAGTTCGTAGATGCCGAGCATGACCTGTTTCTCGGTGGAGACTGTGTCCATCTGCTTCGGCTTTTTCGTCGCGTCGAGCTTGAAGGTCCCCGCCTCGCTCGTGGCGTCCTCTGCCAACTGGGGGAAGCGGAAGGTGTCATCCTTGATGACGATGGTCGTCTGCTTCACTTTGTCCTCGGCCAAGGACTTGCCGTCCTCCATGGCAGAAAGCAAGCTCCACGTGCCCTGTAGCCCTTTCAGATCCTTCTTGGTTGCCGAGTCCTCAGGGTTCATGACGAATTTCTATAAAACGGGTTCACCGCTAGTGCACGAACTATTTCATAAGATCAGAGGCGACGTAACAAGCCACCAGCGGTTGACTCGAGAGGCTTCAGCGCGGAACGCGCGTTAGTTCAATGCTCATCTTCTTCGGCCATCTTTTGGCATCCAACGAGAAAGTGCTTCATCTTTTCGTTGGTTCTTGGATGAACGCCTTTACTTGCTGTAAGGTCGTCGCCAAATCTCTGTCCAAAGGAAAAGTCTTTTGGAAAACTCTCCCTTGAAAACGCCCAAATAACCAAACTTCTCTTACTCCTGGGGCATAAACAATTCTTGCCTCCAGCTGTCCGACTTCATTTGGCCACCGCCACGCTTGCAGTTCGCTTACATTGGACAAGTTTTGGATTGGAATTCCCTTCCACGTTTCTTCGAGGGTAGTGACTTCATTCTTTTCTGCACGACGAGCGTCGCCCCCCAAGTCAAAGATTGCTAGTTGAATCACCGGTAAGTTCTGCGCAGCCGCTTGCTTAGTTTGTATGACTCACGTCGAATCGATCGAGACGAAGCGCTGGCAAAAGTTTGTCCTTCGCCTCCTGGCTCGTCTCGGAGACGCTCCCGGAGGAAATCCAAATCGCGATCCAGTGACGGGAGCGCGTTACGCCTTGCCGCTGGAAGTGCGCCAGGCCTTTACAAAAGTCGAGTCACCTGCCCCGGACATGGCTCGCGTCCTTGAGAAGATCGAGCGACACTCCGGTGTCGCAGTTGATCAAGCGCGGCTGCCTGAGGACTGAACGTTTCGATTAGGGCAACCTACCCCTCCAACCGACAACCTGCCTAGCCCCTTGGCGCGGTCGGCGCGGCCGAGTGGCTGATGGGTTTGGCCGAATGGATTCGTCGATGATGGACTAGAACCCGATGCCGACGAGGGGGATCGCGCAGGTTGATGGCGACGGCCATGCCTATATGGATTTGTGCCCTCAGAAAATTTTGGCTAATAGGCGAGCTGGCGGTTGTGCTCGGTTTTCAAGGCGCGAATTCAATTCCGAGCAATGTGCCGCTAGTGTGGCCCTCCCGACCAAGAAAAACTCGCTCGCGACGCTCACACCTCTGTGCGCTTGCCATACAATTCGATCTTCTTTCCGTCAGGATCACGGACATAAACGGAAAAGCCGTCGTCCTGTTGCATCGTTTCTTCGGGAAACCCGTGCGCAATCAAAGCATCGCGTGCCTGCTCTGCCTTTTCCTGTGGGATAAGCGATGCAAAATGTTGGCCACTGCCTGGCCGATCCTGAGTAAACAGCGCCAGACGCTGCGTTCCGATGCAAAACCATGCTTGCTGCGGCCCACGCGAATATAAGGGTAACCCGAGGATGTCACGATAAAAGGCAATGGACCGCTCAAGATCTCGGACTTCAAACGCAATCTCGTGGATCCCCAGCACCGGACTAACGCCCATATGAGTCGGCTATCTACGCGCGTGTCATAAGCCTAACGACTCAAGCTCGGCGACCCGGTCTGCAGGACGCGTGGATTGCAACCAGAAATCGCGCGGGGTTCACGGCTGCTTTTCCTTGCAGAGTTTCTGGAATGCGGGATCGGCTCGTAAAGGGTCCCATTGCGGATTGAGTCTTAAAAGCGCGGGCGTAAGGTAGTTAGTATAGGGAATCTGCAAAAGATGCTGCAGCCTTGGAATCGCACCGTTTTTGTCGCCGACTAAGACCTCTACAAACGCCAAATTTTCCTCGACCCCGGGCCCATCGACTGCATCCTTTCCACTTGGCAGCAACGTGATCGCACGCTCAGCTTCTTTTATCGCTGCATCCTTCTGGCCGAGCACAGCATGTATCACCGAAAGCACTTGCGCAAAATTCAGGTTATCAGGGTCTTTCTGGCTGAGCGGTTCTAGCGGACGCAGCATTTGTTGAGCAGTGGCTCTCGCCCCGACAATATCGCCGGCATTTTCCTGGGCGAGGACCAGAAAGTATGGATTAAAGAACCTTTCAATGTCGGACACGTCGCGATATTCAGTGAGTCGGCCATGAATCAATC
>QHPC01000254.1 GCA_003218915.1 Verrucomicrobiota bacterium | reverse complement strand
GTTTGCGTAGCGACAGGCCAGAGGCCCGTCTGCCATGACAGGCGAGATGCCTGTCTTCCGTTTTGGCAATCATAGATTAGAACGTTTTCAGATATTCGATTAGCGCGCGTTTATCGTTATCAGGTAAATCGGTGCCAAAATAGTGGCCCTTGTCCTCGACAAAATCGGGACACTTATTTGCCGCGAGCAGTTCAGGGACCGCCTTGATCAATTCGTCTGTGGCTTGTTCCGATGAAAGATTCTGTGTGTGAATCTTCAGCAACGCTTTCGCTATTTTTGCCTGCAAAACAACCAACTGCCCAAAATCAGGCTCAACGTTGGCGATCAGGTTGATCGGTGCGCCTTTCGGGATGGGTCCAATGTTGATGTAGCCATTCTTATCAGCCAGCGCTCGCAGCGGTTTCGGCACGAATTCCTTGCGCAAATGCAGCGCGCTCTCGTTTTGCGTGCGCCAGATAGAAGCCTTGTTCGGCCGTTTTTCTGGCCATAACAATTTCTCCACTGCATCGTTGAAGGCGTCTATCCGGCCGGCCACGGAAGGATCGCCGGTGAATTTCCCCAGCATGTTATTGTGTAAAAAGGGTGCCGAACTCCACAGACTAACGAGTGAAGGAGTCCGATAGTAACCGGGGGCCACATTCCTGTCTTTCGGTTTGAATTTGATCGGCCGGGTTTCATCAAATGGATTGAAAAACTCCAACTCATCGACAGGCGAAAGTTCTTTGTAAGTCAGCGAGGAAAAGTTGTCCCAGACGTGACCGGCTTTTGCGTTCGTCCCAAACGCACGAGCGGAGTTCGTCTCGATCTTGGTCAATGGATAACGCTTGTCGTTAGATAGAAAATTGTTCTCCAGGAAGTCGGACGCCATTACCGCTGCATGAAACCAGGCTTTTCCCTCGCCGGAATGCGAATCGATATTTGGCGGCGGCTGTTTGCTTGAATGACAAGCCGCGCAACTCTCTGCGAAAACTTCTTTTCCCCGCTCTATCACCGCTGAATCGGCTGTGATGTAAGCCTGGCCGCCCGGGGCGTCGGCGAGATGAAATGGCTTCAGGCGACGGAAGAATGCTGCAATATTCCCCAGGCGCTCTTCCGTTGCGCGCCAGAAGACCGAATGTTCCCGCGCATAAGGGATTTCAAACGGCTTTTGTGGAGTCAGCCCAATCAATCGGTTGTGAAGTGTCAGCCAGTATTCGGAAAACATGCCGATGTTGACGTACACGCGGATCGTTGCGCCAGCGACGCCGATCGAGTCTGCGCCGTCCTTCAACACGTGCGGCACCGGCCTCTCCTCCTTTTCTCCAGGCAAAGCGAGCGTGCCTCCCACCATTTTTTCCGGGACCGCGATCCGCTCCCGTTCAGCAAGCAAAAAGATTGGATTGATCGCGTTTGGATTGTTGATGTGATCGGTTGCGATCCGGGAGGTGTCGGAGGTGCCACGCGGCTGCGCGGCCAGCATCTCATAAAAAAAGCCGCCTTTTTCGACGTTACAGGCAAAGACCTTTCCTTCGTTGATGTACTGATTACCAATGGCCGATGCGAGATTTTCCCAGCGTGGATTCTCCGGATCGGCCGGCGGATTATCCGGATACGGCGCGATGTGACAGGCGCCACAAGCGACACCGACGCGATACGGGCGAACCAGCTTGTGGTCGTTGTAATAAGTCGGATCGTTCATGAAACGATCGCCGTCCCATTTTTTGCGCGCCTCTTCGTTGAAGTCCGGATTTGGAAATAGTCTGTATCCGAGAACGCCGGATGGTTTGCCGTAAACAATCTCGTCGATGCCTGCCGGCTCCGGTTCTGCTTGCTCATCGAGCCACAAACCAAATTCATCCGGCTTGGTCGCGGCGCGAAACCCCGGCTCGTTCACGACGCCCAAAATCTTGAAACGCTCGCCGCGCGGAAATTTGCGGTTATCCAGCATCTTCAAGAGATCCATTAATCCGTAGCTGTCCTGGGCCGCATGATTCCAAAAATGCTGGTTGCCCCCGCTCCAGAGGTTCCAGGTATTGCGGCCCATGATTTCCTCAGGCGAGAGATTGATGCCGCCATCCATCGGTTTAAAAATGTCCGCAGTGATTTGTGGAAAATCCGCGGTGGTTTTTCCCGCCGCTTTCGCCTCGTCGATTGGCTCGTTTTTTTCGCAACCGGAGAATGTCAGGGATAGAAAGGTGCCAAGGCAGACTCCAAGCCGGCTGAGACAGAGAAGACCGCGTTTGGCTTGGAGGAACGCCTTCACCGAGGCATCATTGATATCTCTCTTGCGAACCGTGAGGCAAGAGAATTCTAATCGCTTGCCTTTGACAATTTCTAACAAAAGGCCGGGTACGACGCCTAGAACCTGTCTAGATGAAAAACTCTTAGCGCGAAATGACGAACCACGAATGTCGAATGACGAAAGAAGCCCGAATGACCTAATGACGAAAAGGCAAGCGGAGTCGTTTTTGACGTTCGGATTTCGTCATTCCTTCGTGCTTCGTCATTCGACATTCGTCATTTGGGCCGCCGGAAATTTTCAGCAGAGCTAGCCGTCTCTGCGTTATGCAACGCCGTAGTCACGCACCGGCGGCGGCCCGAAGCGTCATTCGACGAATTCCACTTCGACTGGGACGTCGATATAACCTTTGTTGTGCGCCTCCGTCAGAAATTGTCGGATAGCGTCGCGACCAATTTGGCCATAATCGCGAGTAAATTCGTTCACATACATGCCGATGAATTTTCCAGCCAGCTTCGCGTCCATGTTGCGCGCATAGGGAAGAGAATGCCGCACTGCCTCCTTCCGGTGCGCCAGCCCGTAGTCGATGCTTGCGCGAATTATTTCGCTCAGATCTCGACGGATCGCCGGCGGAATATCCTTGCGCACGACATTTCCACCAAGGGGCAGTGGCAACCTGGTTTGCTCCTTCCACCACTTGCCAAGGTCGACGATTTTCTCAAATCCCGATTTCTCGTAGGTGAGTTGTCCCTCGTGAATGATCAACCCAACGTCTGCTTGCCCTGTGCGCACCGCGTCGAAAATTTGATCGAATGGCACAACGACGTAATCGAACTCCCCAAGAAAAAGTTGCAGCGCGAGAAATGCGCTGGTCATCGTGCCGGGCACAGCGACTTTCTTCCCTGCCAAGAGTTCGCGCGCGGCGGAGTCAGTGGCCGGCGGACTGGAGACCGCCGCTCCTCGTCGCCGTCCTGCCCGCCGTAGCCTTGGCGTAGGCGGGTTCGCCATTTCGCCCATTAGTCGTTTTCTGATAACAATCGGCCCGTAGCCGTCCCCCATGCTCGATCCGCAGGGCAGCAGCGCGTATTTGCTTGCAACGTACGCATGATACCCGCGCAGATCGATCTTGTTTTCCGCCATCGCATAAAACATGAAGGCGTCATCAGGATCGGGTGAATGACCCAGGGTAAAGGTGTTCTCGCTCATTTGTTGTAATTCTTTCTTCATTTGCCTGCCGCGCCGTAGCTTTAGCGAAGGCGGGTCATTCGTTTGATTCCCCATCATTTGTCATTTGGGATCCATCGTCGAGAAGCGTCTTGATAATGAAAGCGATGCGAGGACGCACCGCACCAGCGCCGTAGGAGCGAAATATTTATAGCTTGAAATTGATCCGATGCCTAGCCCCGTAGACGCGGCATCTGTCCGAGGTGGAGCTAAAGACAACGAAGCAAAATAGAAAATAATCAAAACTGTTGACACGCTTCCGAAGCTCTCTTTTTCTCTTGACAAGTTTTTGAGAACTTCGCGCTCCAGTTTCCGGAGAATGTGTTACGGTCCTTCAGCTAAAGTCACCGCTCACTCCAATTCCAAATTACGTCCTTGAAAAAGAAATCCACTTCGCAATCCGCCTTCTTTAATCTTCGCGTTTTAACTGCTTCGCTGTTTTGTCTCCTGGGCATTGCTGTAGCGCTGTTCGCCCAAACAAGAGGCAGCAAACAAAGCAATCGCTCCACGACACGACAGGACGCTCCCGGCACACAGAGACCGACCGTGGTGCGGATGGTGGGACCGGTCATGATGACTACGAACTTGCGAGACCTGCCTTACATTCCCAACCCAACGGAAACTGAAGAGCAACCGCTGACGCGTTATCCGCGTGGGAAAGGCGCGCCGCCACCAGCGATTCCTTCATCGCCGCTTTTGCAAAGGCTGATGAAGAACATGTTTCGGCCGGCGCCCACGATGCCGCCGCCGCTGCTGACCTTTGATGGAATCAACGAAGCCGAGGGCCAGTGCAATTGTGTGCCGCCTGACAGCGATGGTGATGTCGGGCCGAATCATTACGTCGAAGCAGTCAACGTCGCGTTCAAGGTTTTTGACAAGAACGGTAACACTCTGTCCGGCCCGACCACATATAACTCATTCTTTAACGGCACCGGCACTCCTTGCGACAACAACAACCAAGGCGATCCAATTGCATTCTATGATCATCAGGGCGATGCCTGGGTGATCACTGACTTCGCGTTCCCCGCGTTTCCTGGCACTTCATTCTGGGAGTGCATCGGTGTATCCCAGAGTCCCGACCCCGTGGCAGGCCCGTGGGTCCAATACGCGATCCAGATTGACACGGGGGCCAACAACAATCGGCTGGGCGATTACCCGAAGTTCGCGATATGGAACGACGGCGGGACCCAAAACGCCTATTTCTTCACGGTTAACCTGTTTACTAACAACACGACCTTTGTTGGTGTGCGCGCGTTTGCGCTAGATCGGGCGTCAATGCTCACCGGCGGTCCTGCCAACGCCATCGCTTTCACCATCCCTCCAGCCGGTCTTGGCGATTCTTATAGCTTGGTGTCTGCTGGTTTTCGTACGGGCGATCCGCCGCCTACGGGCAGGAATGAAATGTTGCTCTCGATTGATAGTCCCGCCACCGGCGGGGTCACCCTGACGCAGGTCCATGCCTGGTTTTTCCATGTGGATTTTGCCATGCCCGCAAACTCAACTTTGGGCCTGGGCGCCAACCATAGCCCGAACGCCCAGATCACAGTCAACGGGTTCATCGACGCCTTCACGAATGGCGCTGGTTTTACCATCGTTCCGCAGCAGGGAACCGCTGATCGAGTCGATACCCTCGGCGATAGAATGATGACGCCTGTTGTTTATCAGAACCTCGGTGGCACGGAATCGTTGTGGGCGGATTACACCGTCTGTCAGGACGCGAACTGCACCCAGCCGACGGGCGTTCGCTGGTATCAATTCGATGTGACAGGTGGCACCTTTCCGGCAACGCCTGTGCAGCAG
>QHPC01000230.1 GCA_003218915.1 Verrucomicrobiota bacterium | reverse complement strand
CCTGTGCTTTCTTGATCCGATCGTAAGCGTTGGCGGTCGATCGTAGCTTGGGATCGCGCGCAATTGCGTCGCGCAGTTTTTGTTCGCGCGCCTGAAGCGCCGACCAGATTTGCGGATCAAGCAAGCCGGCAAGATAACCGTTATAGCGCTTTCGGTTGTTTTGGTCGCCGAAAAGATCGTCCCGCGCTTTTCTTGCGTTTTCGAACGATCGCGCGCCGTACGCCAGTTCCAACACCTCACGTCGATTAAACATGCGCAGCACATAAGGCAGAAAGCGATCGCGCATATCGGCCAGCTCATTCAACGTAAGTTGCCGATCGGTTTTACCAGGGCTGCCGCTCACAAAGGTTAGGTCGCCGTCGTCTGGTCCGCGCGAATTCCATTTGAGAAAATCGTTGATCTTGGCGGGCTTTCCGTTTTCGTAAACGCGGAAAATGCAGACATCGAGATCGTAGCGGGGGTATTCGAAATTATCCGGGTCGCCTCCGTAAAATGCTATCTGCTGCTCCGGTGCGAACACTAGCCGGACGTCATCGAAACGTTTGTAGCGGTAAAGTTGGTATGCTCCGCCTTGATACAGCGGAACGACATCCGAACGCAGCCCGGTCTTGTCTTTGCTTTCCTTCTCGATCGCAGCGATGACTGAGCTGCGCGCACTGGAAGCCTGGTCATTCGTCATTTCTGGTTTCACTGCTCCGTTCACGCGCGCTGTCACATCTTCGATTGACATCAGCACGTTGAGCTCGAGATCGGTCGATTTGATTTCGTCCGCCTGAGTTTTCGCATAGAAGCCGTCCTTCAAATAGTTGTGTTGCGGATCGCTGATTTTTTGCAGCGTGTCGGCGCCCACGTGATGATTTGTAATGACAAGACCATTTGCAGATACGAACGAACCGCTGCCCCCGGAATTAAAGCGGACGCTCGCTTTTTGCAGATGCTCCGACCACTGCTGCGTCGGTTCGAACTGATATTTCTCTTTGAGCTGCTTAAGTGGCGGCGCATTGAAAAGCCACATTCCTTCATCGGCGGCGGCCGATGCGACGCAGGCAATTGCACACACGACTGCAAGTGATCTTAGTTTCCGCGAATGTCGGAAAGGAGTGAACATCGGAAAGCATAAAATGCTGACCAGAGCCCGACAACCCTGGTTCTATTATCTGGCGATGATGCCGCGTCCGGGACCAGGGTGCAATCGATCAAACAGCACGCCTGGGAGTTCGGACGCGCGGTTTCGTTTGCGTATTCCCAGACAACCAAGGGCGGCCATTGCGGCAAGCGAGGCAATTAAGAGAACGACGATTGTGATCTCGACAAAAGTCAACGTTCCGCGCATGAACAGCTTCAAAGCAGCGGCCATTGCTCTTTAAGACAGGGGGCCGACCTTCGGCGTTACAAAAAAGATCGACAATGTCAGCGCAGTCGCTTTTCTGGGAGATCGATTGCGCGATGCGGTTAGCAGTTCTTGATTCATGACGATGTGGAGGGCGAAGCCAAGAAAGATCGAGCGACTCGATTTCATTCTGGCCGGCGCACAAAAATCCGGCACAACTGCGCTGCATTATTTTCTAAGCAAGCACCCCCACATCACGATGGGTGATCAGCAGGAAATACATTTTTTTGATAACGACGCGCTGTTTGCTTCCGAGGTCGATTACGAGGAATTACACAAACATTATCCGCCCCTTGGTCTCTCAACCATCGCTGGTGATTGCACGCCAAGTTACATTTATCACGAACCGGCGGCGGAAAGGATTTGGAAATACAATCCGAAAACCAAATTGCTGATCCTCCTGCGGAATCCGGTGGACCGGGCCTTTGCTCACTGGAACATGCAACGATTCAGAGGCCGCGAGCCGCTGGATTTTTTCGATGCCGTGCGTGAAGAGAAAGCACGTATCGCCGGCGCGCCGCCTGCTGAGGCTCGTCGTTTTGCTTACGTGGACCGAGGATTTTACGGACAGCAACTCCAGCGTCTGTTCAAATTCTTTCCGCGCGACCAGGTCAAGCCGGTGAAGTTTGAGGAGTTTAAGGAGAAACAGCGTGAAACGCTCACTTCCATCTTTTCGTTTCTCGGTCTCGAACCACTCCGCTCAGTTCGCAGTAAAGATAGAAATATTGTGCCCTACGAGCGCGCGATGAATTGGGAGGAAAAGGTTTTCCTGCACAACCTCTTTGAAGAAGACATCGCAAAGCTCGAGCAGTTGTTGGGCTGGGATTGCGCGAGTTGGAAACTATAACGTTCGCCGACCGCTCCGTTTGCCAACCCTGGCAGGCGATGCGCCTGCCCTACAATTTCTGAGTCTGCTTGAATCTGGGACAGCGGTTCGGGTCGGCTCCCAGCAGCGCTTTCCAACGGAAAATGCGCGCGCCTTGCGACTCAAAGAAAGCGCGCAATTCATCCGTGAAAAATGAGGACCCATCCTGCCGCCGGTTAAATTCCAGCAGGAGGCGCCCCTCGGGTTTGAGAAACCGTGTCCGGATATCTTTGATAAAAAATTCCCAATCGGCAGGTGTCCATTCGAGCCATTTTCCGTTCTCGGTACGCGCGAGGCGGTGAAAACAAACGCGATGTCCGGTCACGAGATCGAATTTTTTTCCGAGATCGGGCAACGGCGTTTGCGGTTCGATACGCCCGACCACACGGCGGACCTTGAAGAACTCAATTGTTCCGTGAAAGAACGGCTCCTCATCTGTGTCAAACCCGAGTCCATCGTGGCCAAATAACCGGCAGAGGTAGAGAAAGTAACCGGCGCCGCAGCCAAGGTCCAAAATATCAAGGGGCGGGGAGCGATCGAGCCAAAGGTCCTGCGCGCGCTTAACATTTACCCCGATCCAGTATGCTGCGTCTTCGTAAGCATTGATCTTACGCGCATTAGTTCGGTAGGGATAACGTTCTCGCAGGTTTTCAAGTTCAGTCCGATCAATGCCAGCCAGAATCTGACGCGAGCTCACCGGATGCGTCCAGCGGCAAGCGTTTTCCCAGAGGCTTTCTGCAGCATCGCGGGAAACAAGTTTTTGAAATTTACGCGAAAGTCGCACGTCGAAATGATGCTGCTAACTGCTCGATAGACAAGTTTGGCGATGGCTCTGCCCAGGCTCAGGGACTGATATCCAGTTGGATCAGACCGGTAGAACCCTTGTAGGTCATGAATCCGCTTGCCCAGCCGTTGTCTGGATAAAAGTATTGCTCGTAGCGCCACAGCATTTCCAACTTTGCGCCGGAAGGCTTTTTCCAAAGCAACCGATAATACAAGTGGCGTTTCCATGACGGGGAGTGCCCGGTCATGAAATTAATTTCGAATGGCGTTGGCCAACTCAGAATGCTTCGGCGGATTTCGATGACTGCGTCGTCGCCCGCCGGCGGCGCGGTAACGAGATTCTCCGCTTCTGATCGTGCCGGACCGAAAGCGAAGACCCTTCTCCTGTCTGCCAGACCAAGCTGATCATTTTTCGTGGTTCCGATACTCGGAGCGGGATCATTCCTGTCATTTAGACTTAGCTCGAGATCATTAACGCGAAGGGTGCCGCCGGTTCCTCTACCGTTATAGGCGAGCGAGTTCACTCGATTAGAAGCTGTTTCAATGGTCACAAAACGGTCGAGGAAAAGTGAAATCTGGCGGCCGCCAAAAATCCAGGTTGCCAATATGGCAATGACAAAAGCGATGAGAATCGCCAGCGTGATCAGGATCTTGCGCATCTTTTTTCAAGAACCGCGGATTACGCTGATTTCGCGGATAAAACGTGTGAGCTTGTCATTCTGAACAGAGTTAAGAATCCCTGAACAGGTTTTGTAACAAGGCGGAAGCGTAACATCCAGAGATGTTTCGCTTTGCTCAACATGACAGCGAAAAAAGCAGCTCATCTGCGTCATCCGCGGAATCCGCGGTTGATTAGAATTTATGACTTTTCGGCTGAATGTAATCGTTCACTTGTTCTTCCAGAATCTCGAGAGGCAACGCGCCATTCTTGAGCACGGCGTCATGAAACTCGCGTTGATCAAATCTCTCTCCCAGTTCTGTCTGTGCGCGGGCGCGCAATTCTTGAAGCTTTAACATGCCTATTTTGTAGGCGCACGCCTGACCAGGTGCGACGATGTAACGTTCGATTTCAGATTTCACTTCTTTCTCACCCATCCCGGTTTTCTCGCGCATGTAGGCAATCGCCTGTTCGCGGGTCCAGTGCTTCGCATGAATACCCGTATCGACGACCAATCGTACCGCGCGGAAGAGTTCGTCACGAAGACGTCCCAGGTCACCGAAGGGGTCGTTATCGTACCATCCCGCTTGTTTCGCCAGCCATTCGCAGTAAAGCGCCCAGCCCTCTATGTACGCCGTGAACGGCAGCACCTTGCGAAATTGTGGAACGCCTTTGAGTTCCTCCGCGGTGGAGAGTTGCCAGTGATGTCCTGGCACGCCCTCATGATATGAGAGTGTTGGCATGCTCCACTTGGGCACTTCATTCATGTCACGCAGGTTCGCGTAGAAAACTCCCGGCCTGCTGCCATCCATGGCGGCAATCTCGTAATACGCGCCCGGCGCAGTTGCTTCCTTAAATTCAGGAACGCGGCGCACTTCAATCCTTGCGCGCGGAGTAGTGCCAAATAATTGTTTTGACGAGCGTTCTGTGGCCTGTGTGATCAACTCTGTATATTTGGCCAATGCGTCGGAACGGCCTTTGTCATCGTTTGGATACAGAAAACGCGGATCTTTTGCGAGTTTATCCATCGCTTCTCCGATTGGCTGACCTGCAAAACCGTTTGCATCGAGAATTGCTCGCATCTCACCTTCGATGCGAGCCACTTCGCGCAGACCAAGCTCATGCACCTCATCCGGCTTGAGCGTGGTGGTCGTGTTCTCGTGCAACTTGTAAGCATAGAAGGCGTCGCCATCCGGTAATTTCCAGACGCCATCGTCTGTTGTCGTTTTTGGCAGGATTGCCTGGAAATAATCGATTAGTTTTTGATAGGCCGGATAGACTTTGCTGGTTATCGCCGATTCCACACGCGCTTGAAAAGCGGCGCGATCCGTTTCGCTTAACTTGTCGATCTTGCCAGCGCGGGTTTTGAATGATGTCGCCAGAATATTCTCCGAAGCGGGTTTGCCGATAAACTCGGTCATCTCCTTGAGCACTTCTTCAACTACAAAACGCGGCGGCAAAATCTGTTTTTGTTCACGGATCTTCAGGCCGTCGAGAAGTTGATCGAACTTCTTCGGCAAAGCATCGAGCCGCATGACGTAGTAATCGCAATCCTTCTGGTTCAGCAACCGGTGCGTATTCGCCATAAATGACGGAAACTGGTTTTGCACTCCGAAGAGCTGATTAACGGGATAATCATGCCATTGCCATTTCTCGCCTTCGGCTTGTACTTGCAAAAACCAATCGAGCACGTGCGTCGAAAGCTTTTGCGAAGGCGATTGGCGATCGACTGAATATTGGCGAAGCTGGGCCAGGTCGCGCTTCCATCGGTCGGATTCGCGTTGTTGATGCGCGGGCGATTCGTCGTCGAGCTTTCCATTGTGACCTGTGATCCCGAACTGCTCCACCAGACCGAGCGTGGAGAGTATCTCCGGGTGATCGAAGAGAATTTCGGCAAAGACCTTTTCGTAAAACAGGTTCAAGCTCCATGGCCGAAACCAAATGAGATTGACTAAGAATATTGCGATCGCGATTACGACGACCGCCGTAATCGCGCCAAGCCATTTGAGAACGCGCTTAAACATCTTTTATATTATCAATGACGAAGACGCAGATGACGATATGATGCGTAATACAAACCAATTGGATTCAACGTTCAGTTACGAGAGCATAATCTCGAGAGTTTACATTGGTTTACGGAGGCCAGGCCGGTCAATCAGGGTTTTGAGCTATTTGGGTTGACGCGATGATTGATTCTCAGGAAACCCACTATTCCGTTTCCGCAAATCGTTCCAAGGTGCTTTGATGGCGAGTGCAGGATCCAGCAGGAGCTCTTGCACCATGGTCTTCATCTCGCGAACGGCACAGTGGAGCCGTCGTCTGACAGCCCAGCCAGGCGGGCATATTTCAAAGTCGTTAGGCTTAAACTCTCGACCAACATCGACGGCAAAAACCTCCGCCCAGGATTTGCCCCAAGCCTCTTGTGCAAATGCATCGTTGTCCGGCCGCCATGCCGTTTCGATGTGCCGAGCTAACGTAGTTGTCAATCCACAGTACCCGCTATCCGCCAGGCCTTTTTCGTCGAGATACGAGGTAAGTTTCTTTCCGCATCGCAAAGCCTGTAACCATGTGAGCCCTTGGCCTTCGCTACCTAGCGAGCGCAACACATCCCGAGCGACGCTAATGGTAAATCGACCTGCTGCTTGGTTGCGTCGGACCTTTGTATCTTGGAACTGCAACGGATTGATGTCGATAGCTCTGAGAAACTCGGGTACTACACCGCGTGTAAGCGTCTCTTCCGTGAACGGTTCAGCAATTAGTTTCGAACTGAAAGCGTCCGCCAGCGCGATCAAGTGAGCGTATCGGAAACTTGGGTGCCGAATTTCTGCCTGAACGAAGGCCTCGAATGGTTGGCTTCGGTGGAGGGACTTGATCCCTCCGTATAGCGAGAATTCACTAACTGCGATTGGTTGCGGGGAAAGAATACAAGCCTCGGTTCGAGATTGAGTTCTTCCATTCGACTGAAGAATTGCCTGGCGCACTCTCTATTTACTAGAAGTCCATCCAAAGCTTCTGAAGAAATAACGACTGCTTCGCACTTCGTATCTTTGACCGCGCTAGCAAACCTAACCGCCGCATCGCGCTGATGCGGCGGCACCGCTTGCCCGCAGAGCTGCCTAACGAGCGGGTGATGTCCACCGTGGATGCTCCCGCTCTCTGGCACGAAATAGCCGCGCTTTTAACAACTCTGCGCGGTTTTCTTTCAGGAACCACTGGATCGCCGTCGTGCCTGTCTTATGCGGGCCGATGTGGATATAGCAGACACGCTTTGCCATTTGAGAACTTTAGCCGCGAGCGCCCGGCAGCGGCAATTCTTGCCGCACGCTATGATTCAGTCCGGACCAGTTTTCGCTGAGCGGAGGTCGCACTGGATTCAAGCCGTTGCTCGCGCAAATCGGAATTCTGGCTATAACCCGACGTGATGAGCGCTTCGCCGCAGCACATCGACAAGCCCGAACCGCGCGGACAGGCCGTGCTGGCCTTCCTGGCGATCTGTGCAATTTACCTGGCGCTGCCGCGCAATCTGGTGCTCGGACCGATTTGGTTATTGCCTACACTGATCGTGGTTTTGCTTGTTCCGACAGTGGTGAGCCATCGCGTAGGAAGACATTCACTGAATCGCACGCTTGGATTCGTCATTAATGGACTCACAACGCTGGCGCTCATAGGATCGGTAATTCTGCTGGTGCGCGCGCTGCCTGCACATCGAGAGCCGCCGCTGCAGCTGCTGCGTTCAGGCGGACTCCTGTGGCTCACAAACGTGATCGTCTTCGCGCTATGGTATTGGCGCCTGGACGGAGGCGGTCCAACTTTGCGCCAGAAGGAAAAGAAGTTTGGCAGCACAAGCTTTCTTTTTCCGCAGATGCAGATCCCGCACGACGAACGGGGACAATTTGAATGTGTGCGCTGGAGGCCGCGCTTTATCGATTATTTGTTTGTCGCCTTCACTCAAAGCTCAACGTTCGGCCCAACCGACGCACCACTCTTGGCGCGCTGGGCAAAAGCCCTGGCAATGGTTCAGATTTTGATTTCCCTTACTATTGTCGTCCTGCTGATCTCGCAGGCAGTCGGTGTTTTGTAAGACATCGGGCACGCCGACAATTCGCGAGGCTTAAAATTCTTCAACACGCCCTACTTTTTTTTGGTCCTGTTGGGACGCCTTTTCCTGTCCTCGTACTGGGAAACTGCATACAGTGAAAAGTGACCCGGATTATTTCGCTATTGCCCGCTGCGACCGAAATCGCCGCCGCGCTCGGATTGATGGAACAGGTGGTCGGTGTTTCGCATGAATGCGATTTCCCGGAGCAAGCAAGTGCGCGGCCACGGGTCACGCATTGTCCAGTACACAATGTTGGCCTAACGAGTGGCGAAGTCGACCAATGGGTGCGTCGCACGCTGCGTGATAACGGGACAATTTATACGATTGATGAGCCGCTTCTTCGTGAGTTGCGCCCCGATGTAGTTCTCACCCAGAAACTATGCGATGTCTGCGCGGTTGGTTATGGCACTGTTGCTCGGCTCGCCGAGAATTTGCCAGGCCCACCACAGGTAGTGAACCTCGAGCCAGCTAGCCTCACGGACATATTCGATGATATCCAACGCGTCGCGGAAGCGTGCGGTGTGCCGGAGCGCGCGCGAGGCGTCATAGCCGGGTTATCGGAACGTGTCCGAGCGGTGGGGCTCCGGGCGGATCGCATTTCGCATCGACCACGCTGTTTTCTGATGGAGTGGGTGGAGCCGCCGTTTTGTTCGGGTCATTGGGGCCCGGAGCTCGTGGAAATTGCCGGCGGCTGTGATTCGTTAGGCCGCAAGCATGAACCCTCGGCGCAAATCAATTGGCGGGAAGTAATCGACAGTCGTCCCGAGATTATGGTGCTCGCTCTCTGCGGCTATGACATTGATCGCGCGCGACGCGACTACAAGGTACTCCGGGGCTTTCCTGGTTTCGGTTCGCTTCGGGCGGCGCAGCGCGGCGAGATTTATCTCGTGGACGCGAGCGCATATTTCGCGCGTCCGGGACCGCGTATTGTCGACAGCCTCGAGATTCTCGCTGGAATCTTGCGTCCACAAGAATTTCCCGAATTCACTTCAACGGGTCCTGACGACCCGCGCGTTGTTCGCGTTGGATAAAATAATCTCCCCCGCGACATTCGACGGGATAAATGGAAGTTATGGGTAGCGCGCGGGTCTCGCGTGCTGGTTTCGGCGTCGCGCCGAAACAATCTCTTCTTGGATTTCCATTGGCACTGGAGAGGAGCGAATTCAAAGGAAAGTTCGCGATCGCGAGGACGCGCCCGCCGGCACGCGTAACGCGTGCGCTACCCAGACGCGCAATGGGCAGCTTACTCGGCGCTTTGTTTCGCGGAGTCGGGCCGGTGCTCCGGCCACAGCGCCGCCAACGCCAGGGCGACGACTATTCCAACGGAGACTTCGAAGAAACGGTGAAACGCAACAATCCACGCGGGGTTAGAGCGCGGGATGAGGACTATGATGGCGAGCGTGATACCCGCATAACGATACGCAGTTTTTTCCATCCGAAGTGCGATACAGACAATTCCGATCACAAACACTGCTGCCGCAAACGGGAACAGATTCCCTGTAAAATAAGTCGCCAGGAACGCGCCGACGAGCGCACCCAACGCAGTAGCCGCGATGCGTTCAACTGAAATTACCAATGTCGCGCCCAGCGTTGATTGCATCACTACAAGGGTTGCGATCACTGCCCAATAAGCTTCCGGTAATCGAAAAAGCCGCGCGACCATGAATGATACAGTGACTGCGATGGCCGTGCGCGCCGAATGTTTAACGGAAGGAAGATTTTCCGGTTCCCATTTCCAAACTTTCACAAGAGCGATCTTTCTCACCCATCCGAAGTCTGCAACATCAATTTCAAGCGGCCGGGGGCATGGAGCCTGCGGTTTCGGTGGGCACGTTCGCCGACAGAATGTACGAGCTACCGGTCGTTAGGCTGAAGTGCCTTGACTGTCCTTATGATTGCAACCGATCAGGCCTTCTTCGCGCTCCAGTGCAACGCCAACGCTGGGACAAGGAAGAAAAAGACAATTACGATCCGTACATTACCGAAAAAGTTCAGAGTAAGCGCACCCAGTTCTTTTTCGTCTACCTTAAACTGTTCGCTGAGCCAGGGGCTATAGGCGTGCCACAACGCCAGGGTGACAATCCAGTAGAACAGGGCGAAAAGGACCCCAACGGCGAAGGCACGCAGGAACAAGTTTCGGAAGAAAATGATTTTTTCGCGTTCCATGATTCATCCGTTATTTCGGATGGAGGGATCGGTGCGCGCTTATTCGGCCGCACGAAATCTGCGTGAATTCGCGAAATCAATGTATCAACTTAGAGCATGCGAATCAGCGAAATGAATTGGATGATGGTGGAGGAATATCTGAAGCGCGACAATCGCGCCGTGTTGCCGCTCGGCAGCACCGAACAACACGCATACCTGAGTCTGAGCGTGGACAGCATTTTGGCGGAACGGCTGGCCGTCGAAGCCGCGGAACCGTTGGGTGTTCCGGTTTTTCCTGTCCTGGGCTACGGGATCACGCCATACTTTCGCGGGTTTCCGGGAACCATCACGCTGCGCGTCGAAACGTACCTGTCGGTCCTGCGCGATATTCTCGATGTGATGGCAGAGCAGGGATTCAAACGAATTTTGATCGTCAACGGACACGGCGGCAACACCCATGCCCAGGGACTGGTAGGCGAATGGATGGCAGACCATCCCGGCGTCCGGGTCAAGTTTCACAACTGGTGGAACGCGCCGAAAGTTTGGGCACAGGTGCAGGCTATCGATCCCGTGGCATCGCACGCGTCGTGGATGGAAAATTTTCCCTGGACCCGTTTGGCAAAGATCGACATGCCGCGTGAGCAGAAGCCGATGAGTGATTTGGAGAAATTGCGCCAACTGGACCCAAAATCGCTGCGGGAATACCTAAAGGACGGCAACTACGGCGGTCTTTACCAGCGCGACGACGACGAGATGATGAAGGTGTGGCGCGCAGGAGTCGAAGAGACGCGGGCACTGTTGGCGGAAGCGTGCGATTGAAAGGGAAAACATTGCTGCTTCACAGGATGATAGTGCCTTATCCTCGCCCGAAGGCCTCCCGCAATTCGTCCTTTGCCCGCTCGAGAACGCGCTTTTGGTTCTGAGGCAAGTTTTTCCCAGCGCGATTAATGTAAAAGTTCAACATCGACATCGCCGATTGATAAGGTGTGCCTTTGCGTCTTTTGCTCCGCTCGGCAGAGCGTTTCAATGACAGTGCGATACGATGCGAGTCTTTCCCTTTGAAGACCTCCGGCTTGAGATCGAGCGCGTCGCTATGTTTTGTAACTTCAGACGACCAACGGCGCGCTTTTGATGATTTTCTCGGCGTTTTGCTCATCGATCTATTGGATTTGCAGGACAGGCGCTTCGTCTGCTAAACGCACCCCGGCAACCGAAGCGGTTGTCCACCAATTCCGCATTCTTCACTCACACACAATTAATTGCCGACACCCATGCGCGTTGCGTTGACAAATTCTTCAGTGTGATGATCGATCTCGCGTCCACTGCGCCCGCGATTTCCGTGAATGTACATGGTGCCTCGCTCCACACTCGTAACGGAAGGCGGTGGTAGGCTGATTTCGTATTTCACCGGTTGACGGTGATCGGCTAGTTGGAGTTCTGGGTTATATACGCTGTCGAACTTCCAAAGCATTCGGATAAAATTGGTCTGACCGCGAAGCAACTGGCGGACAACGATACGCGCGCAATCGCGCAGTGCCGCCCAGCCCAGGTGCTTGCGAGAAAGAACGCGCTGCGTATCGACGAGTTCTTTGTAAAATTCCGGGAGTGGCAGCTTGGTGGGTAATACAGTGTGTTGAATGTCGAATAACCGGTAGTCGCGCGTAGTGAGGCGACGCGATTCCGTATGCCATGTCTCTGTCCCAGGGTACGGCGTGTTAATGCTGATGTTAACGACCTCAGGGATTTCCATGCACCAATCGCGTACTACCTTGAATCGTTCACGATCCCACGAGGGATCGGCAATGATATTAACAGCCACTGATATGTCGAGCGAGCGAGCAAACTCCAGTGCTTCGAAATTTTTCGAGAGCGTCACCCGTTTGCGGTAGCGCTTCAATCCTTCTTCGTCGATCGCTTCAAGACCGAGGAACATGGTATTCATGCCAAGCCGCTTCCACAACCTGAAGACCTCCTTGTTACGCAACAACACATCGCCACGCGTTTCGAGGTAATAGCGTTTGCGGATCCCGCGTCGAGCAATCGCTTCGCCGAGCTGCATGCCGTGCTCGGCTTGAATGAAAGCTACGTCGTCCACGATAAAAATGCCGGGCTCGCGGATTTGTGCCAGTTCCTCAACGGCACGCTCGGGCGTCTTTACGCGGTAGTTGCGTCCATAAAATGTCCACGCACTGCAAAAGACGCAGTCCCACGGACAACCCCGGCTAAACTCGATGGATGCGGCCGGGTCCAATTGGCCGATGAAATACTTGTGGCGATGTTGAACCAGGTCGCGGGCTGGCGACAAGTCGTCGAGCGACTGCACGAACGCGGGCGGCGGGCCGCGATGATTGAGTGTGACGCAGCCGGGAACGTTTTTCAGGTTCGGCGGACCTTGAGTGAGAGCATCGAGCAGGCCGGTGATCGCCGTCTCGCCTTCGCCCGTTAGCACGCAATCCACAGCGCCGCCGGCGTGCCGCAAAATTTCTTCTGGGATAAACGAAACACTATGTCCACCGACACAGATGAATGTCTCCGGCGACAAACCACGCGCAGCGCGAGCAAGATCGATGACTTCAGGAACGTTAGCGAGGTAATTGACGGAGAAGGCGATCACGTCCGGTTGCCAGCGCTTGACGAGGCGTAAAACATTTTGGCGCGGTTCGCATTGCAAATCGATCAAGCGAACCGTGTGACCAGCCCGGCGCGCTGCTGCGGCGACAAGCTCGAGGCCGAGCGGTTCGAGCCGAAGATAAATCTTCGAATACATCAGGCAGCTGGGATGAACGGCCAGAAATT
>QHPC01000130.1 GCA_003218915.1 Verrucomicrobiota bacterium | reverse complement strand
TCAAAGTGGCTGACGCGATGCTCGATCAGGGTGTTGTATAAATTCTCAGCCACAAACGATGACGTCTCGCTGTGGCAAATGCAGGCGCGTAAAACTCTGCCGAAAGCGAATATTATTATATGAAGATGAGCACTGTTTATCTTGGAAACGCGAATGGGAACGAAACGGAAACCAAACCGAGGCGAGGGATTCTGTTGGTTCTCTTGCTTTCAGCTCTGTTCTGGGCTGGAGGCTGTGAAGGCTATTACAGCGCTTACCCAGGTTATTACGGACCTAACTATGGTTACGGTCCGCGGCCATATTATGGAGGAGGCTCGGTCGTACTCGCGGTTGAGGATCGGCCGTATTATGTTCGTGGTCCCGGTTACTGGTCGGGCCGCGTGTATTACGTTTGGAGGCCGGGACATTGGAGGTATCGATACGGCCAGAGAGTCTGGATACACGGCCATTACGTCGCGCGAGGATACTAATCCCTCTTCCTGTGGCGGGGGCGCCGCCGCGTCAGCGGGTTACCAAGCCGTGACCAGGCCACCCAGCAAACCGAGAAAAGTGCCGACGAGCGTTTCAAGGAAATCATGGCGCCTTAGATAAAGGCGTGACCAGAAAACGAGGAGAGCCAGCACGAAGGCTATCGCGCCGACGACCGGATTTACCACAAACAGAATGACCCCGCTATAGAAGGCGAAAAGCGCGTGCAACGACAGCTTGATCCGAAAATTGATTAGCGCAGCCATAATCAGCAGAAACAATGTCACCGTCGCCCCACGCAATGCGAAAGCTGGCGCATGCGAGAGCAGAAGTGCAATCACGGCTACTGCCGAAATTGAAATCGCGCGGGGGTAAAATCGAACGCGTTCAGCACGAACCGAAACATCTGGATCGCTCCACCGGCCTGATTGGAACCCGCGAAAAAGTAAAAGCGCCATCGGCAAAATCACCGTCGCTAACAAAGTCAGCGAAAGTGCCAGACCGGTCCGATTAGCGAGGCGCAAGGCAATGATAATGCCAACGGAAAGACTGATGAAAACCAGCGGATGCCCAATCCAGGAAACCCATCGTGCAAAGACGACAGCCGGCTTGAGCTCGATCTTGTCACGATTCACTTGTCACTTGCCGCTTCCAACAATGCACCCACTCACTTCACCAAAGCCGACTCGATAACTGTCGCCCTGGCACCAGCCGGTGATAGTCAGTCGGTCACGGTCTTCGATCCATTTGCGCGTTTCCCCGTTGGGCAGCTTTAAGGGATTTGCGCCGCGCCAGGTCAGCTCCAGCATGCAACCGCGCGATTCTTCAGTTGGTCCGCTAATCGTGCCGCTGGCCAGCAAATCGCCAGGTTGCAGGTTGCATCCGTTCACCGTGTGATGCGCCAGCTGCTGCGCAATACTCCAGTAAAGATTTTGGAAGTTCGTACGCGTGATGACATGCGGAGAATTCAGTGACGCCGTTTGAAGAGACGCTTCGAGGTGGATGTCGAACGTGAAATCCTCTTTTGCTCGCAAGTATGGCATCGGCTTGGGATCCTGCGTCGGGAGCGGTCTCCGGAAAGGCTCAAGCGCCTCCAGTGTCACCACCCATGGTGAGATGCTGGTGCAAAAATTCTTTGCCAGGAACGGACCGAGTGGCTGGTACTCCCACGCCTGAATATCGCGCGCGCTCCAATCGTTCATTAACACCAGGCCGAAGATATGATCGACCGCGCGATCAATCGGCACCGGTTCGCCTAACGAATTTCCCGGGCCAACCAGGAACGCCATTTCCAGTTCGTAATCGAGGCTCTTTGTCGGACCGAAACTCGGCGCCGACGAATCGGGTGGTTTGACTTGGCCCTGTGGCCTGCGCACGTCGGTCCCGCTGATCACAACCGAGCTGGCGCGTCCGTGATAGGCTACGGGCAACCATTTCCAATTTGGCATCAGCGCGTTTTCGGGCCCACGCAACATCGTGCCCACGTTGTGCGCATGCTGATAGGACGAATAGAAATCGGTGTAATTCGCAATGCGCACGGGCAATTTCATGCTGACACTCTTTTGCGCCTGAAAGACCCGCGCCCGCAGCCTCGCGTTGTCGCGCAGAATCGGCGTTTTGGACGAGAGAAGACGCTGAAGGACTGCGCGCGCCTTGTGCCATGCCGGACGTCCAAGTGCGAGGAACGCATTCAGTGAGTCCTCTGAAAAAGGTTTTCGGCCCTGAAATTCCGGTGAGCGGAAATGGCCGAGTTCTTCGAGAACAGAGAGATCGGCAATTAAATCGCCAATGGCGACTCCGGCGCGCGGTTTGCCTCCTTTCGGCTGAAAGATGCCGAAGGGAAGATTCTGGATAGGAAAATGCGAATCAGGCGAAACGTCGATGAATGATTTCAGTGACATTTTAACTGTAGGGGCGCTCTGTGAGCGCGGAAATTAAAGTCGTGCAACTTTGTAAGTTGGACATTTGAGAACGCAAGTTACAAAGTCGCGGCCACGTTATCGGCGGTCATAGACCGCCGCTACAACAATTGCAACGCGCGCAAATCATCGCGCGGGTCATCGAAGCTGCAACTGCCAAACGACACAACGAATCGGCGACGATATCGCAGGCGTTTGGTGTCGATCCGCCACTCGCGCCACGCAAAAAAATCGTCGGTGAACGAAAATGAATCCGCATTTTCGTCGTCGAGCACGATCGCGGTTTGATCCGCGTCCCACCGATGCTCCGCGGCGAGCACCGCAGCGCCCAACACATTCAGGAAACCGTGCATCTTAGTTTTGACCTCCTCTCGGTATTGTCGCAGCGGATGGTGGAGACCGGCTGTAAACTTGAGCGGCAGTTGATGTGTAGCTGGGGTCACAAGCGCTTTGGCAATCTGCATCGAAGTTGGAAATGCGTCCGCAGTCACCCCGCCGGTGCGCAATTTGTAACCGAAGGTGGGCGAGTCGGCATCGGAGTTAAATTCGGCGAGCAACGCGATGGTCTGCTCCGCTCTATCCGGGGGCGCTTCCCAGAAAACTGGCAAATCACCGACAATCGATCGCGCCTCATTCAGCGGCGCGACATCGACGTCCTTTGGTAAAAACATCTCCAGGTGACTGATTGATATGAGATCGACGTTGTGTCTCGATAACGAGCGAGTCGCCACATCTGCATCATCGAGCGCTTCAAGAAAAGCATCTGCGCTCGCAGTCTTCGGCCCGAGCGCAGCGACGCGAAGTGGATGTTGAGCATCAAATTGGGAAAGGAGTTGTTTCGTGGCATCGAATTGTTCAGTAGGGAGAACGAACGCACCAAGCATCCATGCGTCCGGAGAGCGGACATATTCAGCCTGATTTCTGAGCGCTGAGTCGAGCCCAAGACTGCAGGGCGGAAACATTCCGGCATAATCAATTGAGTGCGCAAGCAAGGCGCGAAGTGAATCAGCTGGCATGGTGGTCAGTTATCTGGCTAATCGCAGGAGGCAAGTTCCGGAGCCATGCTAAACGACGCGCGCAGTACGTCGCCGGGCGCGATTGTTTGAATCCCTTCCTTATTGTTAGGTCGAGCGTCACCCAGCGACCGCTGGGCGGATCGACATAGCGGAATTTACGCCTCGGTACATCGAGGAGTTCCAGGATAATGGAACCGGGTAATTCTGTTTTGGAAAACGGCATTTCGCCACCGGCGAACTCGATATCACGCGTCTCGCCCGAAAGATAATTTCCAGGCGAAAAGTGACGGCGGTAAAGGCCTCTGGGCATTTGTAGATGAAAGCTTTCGAACGAGGTCGCTGCGAATCCAGGATGCAATCCAAAAGAAACATGCGCAGTCAACTCAGCCTCCTCGTTTCGAAACTCGAAAAGCACGGACACTTTATTCGCGTCGATCTTGTAGGCCAGGTTTACGCTAACTTTCAGCGGATATTCTTCGACTGAGAAATCATTCGGCGTAATACGATATTCCAGTGGCGCGTCGCTTCCCTGAAGAGAAGTTCTGGCGAAGTGCCACGTTTTGGAGCGGAGGAAACCGTGATTGCCGCCTTTGATCTCGCGGCCCCGGTACAAACTGCGTCCGTCTTTAAGCCGATGGAGATAGTAACCCATCACCGTTGAATGATTCGCCCATCCTTGTGACGGAGTTGAAAGGTCGTTGTCGCGGTAAAGAAACCCGGCCCATTCGCCCTCCTCGTTTATTCGAGCAAGGCTAACCAATTCGGCACCCAATCGCGAAACAATGATCCGAAGACCATTCTCCTCATCGGTCAGAACGTCGAGCTGTTTTCCCTCGCGGTCTTCTTCGCTGTGCGAAAATTTCATTGTAGTTGCTCAGCCAGATTGTCGCCTCCCCCTTCGCAAGGGAGAGGGTCAGGGTGAGCGTTCAGCCTTATTGCCCACGCGCATGTTCGATCCCCTCACCTCAATCCTCTCCCCTTTGCCAAGGGGAGAAGCGGAATACTTGGCATGTAGCAGGCCATCGAACGCAGGTCACGGGAACAAGCCGCGCATCTTTTTAGCTTTTAGAACGCGCTCGACGCCAATGGCCATGGCCGCAGTGCGATGAGAAATCTTATGCGCTTTTGCGCGTTTGATCACCTGCGCAAAAGAATGCTCCAGGATGCGGAAAAGTTTGTCCGTCACTTCTATTTCCGTCCAGAGGTAGGATTGCAAACCCTGCACCCATTCGAAGTAGGAAACAATTACGCCCCCCGCGTTACATAAAATGTCCGGGATCACAAAGATTTCGTCCCAGCGTTTTTCCAGAATCAGGTCTGCCTCCGGCGTAGTTGGCCCATTGGCGGCTTCGGCAAGGATACGGCATTTGAGCTGCCCGGCGTTCTTTCCGTTAATGACGCGATCGACCGCTGCCGGCACCAGGATATCGCACGGCATCGTGAGGAGTTCTTTCGGATCGACGTGATTGTCCTGGGCGAACGCTCGCAGGGTTCCTTTTTTAAAAACGTGCTGTTCGGCGGCTTGGATATCTATTCCTTTCGGATTGTAAATCGCCGCATGTGCGTCGCTAATACCAATTACTTTGACCCCGCTCTTGTAGGCGAGCGAAAGGGCCGCCACTGATCCAACGTTGCCGAATCCCTGCACGATCGCCGTACATTTTTCCGGATCCATTTTTAGCATGTTCATCGCGCGCTCGATCAGGTAAACGACACCGCGTCCGGTTGCTTCCCGGCGGCCTTCCGTTCCGCCGATGGCGACTGGCTTGCCGGTCACGATTTCACTTACGGAATGGCCCTGGTGAACTGAATACGTGTCCATGAACCACGCCATGACCTGTTCATTCGTGCCCATATCGGGGCCCATCACGTCGGTGTGCGGTCCGACAAACGGAATCATCTCCTGCATGTAACGGCGCGAAACTGCCTCCAACTCAGTGCGGGACAATTTCGCAGGATCCACCGCCACCCCGCCTTTCGCTCCACCGTACGGCAAATTGGACAGCGCACATTTCCAACTCATCCACATCGCCAGCGCCGCCGTTTCGCCCATGGATAGAGATGGAGCGAAGCGCGTCCCGCCTTTTGTTGGCCCCAGAGTCAAGTGATGCTGAACGCGGTAGCCCTGAAACGTTCTCGTGCTGCCATCATCCATGTGCACGGGCAGCGTCACGGCAATTGCGCGCTTCGGGAACATCAACCGTTCACGATCGTTCTTATTGATGCTCAAATAATCAGCGATGACTTGAAATTGGTCGCACGCCATTCGAAACACGTCGTCGTCGTAAATACTCATGAAATAAACTCGCAGGCTGGACCGGTCGGTCGGCAAATGCAGTTGCTATTTGCGCCGGGCGAATGGAGCCGTCAACCCCGAAACCGTTCGTGAGTTAACCCCGAAAGCCGCAACAGCATAAAGTCGACAATCGCATTTGCAACCCGTAGCGTCCGTTCGAGAAACCAACCACAATGAAAATTGAAACTTTAGCCGTCCATGCAGGACATACCATTGATCCGGCGACCGGCGCGGTTTCGTCGCCGATTCATCTTTCAACGACGTTCGAGCGAGACGCCGAGGGCACGTACTCGCGCGGGTTCATGTACACGCGCAACAACAATCCAAACCGCCAGGCACTCGAGCAGGGTATTAGCGCGCTGGAAGGCGGCGCCGCAGCCATCGCTTTCGCTTCCGGGACGGGAGCAAGCATGTCCATCTTTCAGGCGCTGGCGCCGGGCGATCACGTCCTCGCGCATGTGGATGCGTACTACGGAACATCGCGATTACTGCGAGCAATTTTCCAGCGCTGGGGGCTCGACGTGAGCTTTATCGACATGAGCGATCTTGGCGCAGCGAAAAAGGCGCTGCACCCGAAGACAAAGCTCGCCTGGATGGAAACCCCATCTAATCCGCTGTTGAAAATCGTCGATCTCGCAGCCGTCGCGAGGATTGTCCACGAA
>QHPC01000129.1 GCA_003218915.1 Verrucomicrobiota bacterium | reverse complement strand
CTTAACCACCATGAAAATCACTCTCCATAACTCCTCCTATGAAAACTACTCCGCAATCTGTCCGCTCTAGAGGCAGCCGTAGCGGCTGCAATCCGTTAGGTAATCAACAAAAGGGAACGAAGCTAACGAAGGCTTCGATTTTCAGAGCTTCTTTCATTCGCCGATTCTGTAGAGGCAGCCGTGTCGGCTGCAATTCGCTGATTCTCGCAGGCGACACGCCTGCCACTACAATTATCGTCAACACATTTCGCACGAAGTGCCTTGGAGTGCGATGCGTCCTCGCATCGCTTTTGGGATTCGCGGCTGTCTGCGTATCGAGCTCTGCGCAAACACCTGACAACGTTGCCGAGCGCGAAGTGCAGCGGCGTCAGGCCGGTATATCGCAAGGCGAAGCGGCCCTGGCGCGAGGCCGGGCGGCGATGAAAGCCAAAGACTATGGCGCTGCCCACGAAGAATTCAGAATGGCGGTCACGTATCTGCCCGATGCAGTGGTGTCCGGAAAAGCGCACGATGAAGCTGTGGAAGGCTTTTGCAAGAGCGGCGTCGTCTTGGCCGAAGCGCGCATTGCCGAGGGAAGATATGCCGATGCCGAGGCAATCTTGAGCGAAATCTTAAGCGACCGCTACGATCCCAAATGCCGTCCGGCGCAGGAACTCTACTCGCATCTGCGGCAGCCCGGTTACTTCAACAAAACGATGAGCCCGACCTTCATCGAAAAAGTCGAGCAAGTGAAACAACTGCTCACCGAGGCCGACGGTTTTTACCAGTCCGGCCGGTACGATCTGGCAATGAAACGGTACGATCAAGTCCTCGCGCTCGATCCGTACAACACTGCGGCGCGCAAAGGCCAGGAAAAAATCAACAATACCAAATATCGTTACGGCGAAGAAGCATATAACGAAACACGATCGCGTCAGTTGTGGCAGGTGCAAAAAGGCTGGGAGCAACCAGTCCGAAGATACGGGCAAACCGGCGAGCCAGTGGCCATCGGCGCACAAAAAAACTTAGGGGGAACGGCACAGGTAAACAACAAGCTAAACACAATAATCATTCCGCGTGTTGAATTTCGCGACGCTACTCTTCGCGAGGCAGTCAATTTTCTCCGGGAACAAGCAGTGGAGAACGATCCTGCCACTCAAGGAGAGAGAGGGATCAATATTGTGTTACCTCCTTCGGTCGTTGTTCAACGCCCGCCGCCCTCTGCCAGTGCTTCTCCAGCAGCTGCAGGTGCAGCTGCTGCTGCGCCTGGCACAGCACCGACTGGCACGCCTCCCGTTGGCGCTAATCAGGCAGTCGGTCTACCCCCGGCACCTCCAGCGGAGAGGGGGAGCATAACGCTTGAGTTGAATCACATTCCGCTCGGGGAAGCGCTGCGCTACATCGCAAATCAGGCTGGTTTGAAGGTAAAAGTCGAACCCTATGCTGTGTCCCTCGTCCCCAGAACTGAACAGAGCGGTGATCTTCTCGTGAAGAGGTATCGCGTCCCGCCGGAGTTCTTCGGTGGTCCACTTGACGTGGGCTATTATATCGAAGGCGGCTTGGGAGCAAGCCAGACGGGGGCGGGTGGGTCGGCACAGCCTGCACCCGTTGCTGAAAACATCATACAGAAGGAGGCAGTCAGTTACCAGACCGCCTCGGGAGTGGGCACCGGTGCGGGAGCTACGAGTCAGTCAAATCTCGTCCAGGGGACCAGCACTACAAGGCAGCACTTATTGAATGACCGTCAGCTCGTTGGTCGAGCCGACGCCAAGACGACGTTACAGAGCATGGGAGTTCAATTCCCCATCATTACTCTGCCAGATGGCCGCGTCGACACCGCCAGCGCGACGTTCTGGCCGCACACCGGTGTTCTGATCGTCCGCAATACACAGGACAATTTAGACATGGTGGATGCCTTAGTTGATCAGGCTAACGCTTCACAGCCTAAGCAGGTGGAAATCGAATCGAAGTTTATTGAGATCACCCAAAACAATCTCAAGGAGCTCGGGTTCGACTGGCTGCTGGGTCCCTTCAACATCGGCAACCACAAACTCTTTGGAGCCGGCGGCACTTCAGCAAATTCATCGGCAGCGAATCCGGCCAATTTCCCTTTCGTTAACACCACCGGCCAGCCAATCGGCGACACCCTGCCGGGCCAGGCTATAGGCCAATTTCCTGTGACGGGCGGAAATCGCAGCGGCGGTCTTGCGATTAGCGCGAATGCGCTCGATGCACTCCTATTTCCAGGCGCCAGCGGTGTGGCGCCAGGAATTTTTGGCCTCGCTGGTGTATTCACCGACCCGCAATTTCAGGTCGTCATTCGTGCGCTGAATCAGAAAAAAGGCGTCGATCTTCTTTCTGCCCCGAAAGTGACGACTAAGAGCGGACAGCGTGCGATTATCGAAGTAGTAAGAGAGTTTCGCTATCCCAGTACGTTTACTCCGCCCCAGGTTCCATCGATCAGCAGCAGCACTGGAAACACCGTTGTTGGAGGAGCGACAACTGTTCCCGTTGTTGTGACACCGACGACGCCTCAAAATTGGGAGACGCGAAATACAGGGGTGACTTTGGAGGTGGAACCAGTTGTGGGAGGGGATGCCACAACCATAGACTTGAACCTGGTTCCACAGGTCGTGGAGTTCGAGGGGTTCATCAACTATGGGAGCCCCATTAATGCAGTCGGGGTCAACACCGTTGGCGGCGTCATATCAACATCTGTGCCGGTCCTGCTTACCGAGAATGTGATTAACCAGCCCGTGTTCAGCACACGCAAAGTGACGACAAGCCTCAGCGTTTACGATGGCCAAACAGTCGTGCTCGGTGGATTGATGCGCGAGGATGTGCAAAAGACAGAAGATAAAACGCCGATCATTGGCGATATTCCGTTAGTTGGGCGCCTCTTCCGAACGAATGTTGATCAGCATATAAAACGCAATCTTGTCATCTTCGTCACCGCCCGAGTAATCACCCCGTCTGGCCTTGCTTTCAACAACGAGGAAGAAGAGGAGGAGGGTTTGCTACCGCCTGCGTTACCCGAAGCGCCGGCATATAAGAAATAGAACTAACCACGAAAGCAGGTGAGAACCACGGATTACGCGGATAGCACGGATACGGAGAGAAGAGCAGATCGGCCCACAGAACACACGAAAGGTTTGAA
>QHPC01000128.1 GCA_003218915.1 Verrucomicrobiota bacterium | reverse complement strand
CTTTTGCCTGATCTTCGCCACTTGCCTTGGCGCGGCGCCCGCACGCGCGGAATCGAACACGGGATCGTCGCACATGGTAGAAGTTGGCAACGGCGTCTCATTGCGCGTGATCGAAGCGGGCAAGCCGGGCGACGCACTTGCGCTGGTTTTTATTCCCGGCTGGAGCACGGGCGCGGACATCTGGCGTCGGCAACTCGACACGTTCGCAAGGACCCATCGAGTCATCGCGTTCGATCCGCGCTCTCAAGGCGAATCGACGAAGACGACAAACGGGAACACGCCGGAGATTCGCGCGCAGGATTTACATGCGTTGCTCGAACGCCTGGGCGTGCAGCGACCTGTCCTCATTGGATGGTCGCAAGGCGTTCAGGACGTCGCCGCCTATGTCGAGCGGTACGGCCCCAAAGATCTCGCGGGAATTGTGCTGGTGGATGCGGCAGTTTCCGATGGCGCAGACGGCATGGTCGCGCGATCCCAGGAAACGGCGGAGCAATTCAAAATGTTCGCCGTTTATCAGTCGCATCAGAAGGAATATTTGGAAGGTATGATGCATGCGATCATCAGCAAACCGCAGAGCGACGGTGTCATCGAACGACTGGTCAGCACCGGGATGAAGACGCCGTCTGACGTTGGCGTAGGCATGCTCGTTGCCGACATGTTTGGTGTGAATCGGACACCAGCGCTGAAGAAGATTGAATGTCCAACGCTGATTATCGCTTCGACGAAATCGTTCGAGTTGCCCCGGCAGCAGGCGGCTGCGAACCAGATTCCGCACGCGCGTTTCGAAAAAGTCGATGATGCAGCGCATGCGGTGTTCGTCGATCAGCCGGACCGCTTTGACGAGTTAGTGACGAGTTTCGTAGCGAAGCTCGCGACAAATAGTGCACCCCACTAGGTATTTCGTCTAAGACTCCTTTACTAGCGCGTTGATTCGCCTCTCCATTTCCAAGGGAGAGGGCAGGGTGAGGGTTTGCGAGACTTTTACTTCCGTACTGTTTAAGACCCCTCACCTCAATCCTCTCCCCTTGCAACAAGGGGAGAGGCGGTCATAGCACAACGTGATGATTTCACAGCAGTCTTTTTCGGAGCCTATTTTTCAGCTACGAGTCCCTGGCATTTTTTTAAGTCGAGCTTTCCCGAGGCGAGGACTGGGATGGCTTCAACGCGCTGGACCTGCTTGGGAATCCACAAGTTTGGCACGCCGGCTTCGTGAAGCTTGCTGCGCAACTCCGCGAGATCGATATCTACCGCGCTAAGCAGGACGAGCGCCTCGCCTTTCGCCTCGTCCTGGACACCCATGACGGCCAGCGGGCGTTCGTCTCTTCCGGACAAACCGAGAAGATCGACAATTTTGCTCTCGATTGTCTCGTGCGGCACCATTTCGCCGCCGATCTTTGAAAAACGCGATAGTCGCCCTTCGATGTAGAGGAACCCATCCTTGTCAAACCGGCCGATGTCGCCTGTCTTCAACCAGCCATGGCAAAGAACTTCAGCCGTTTGCCTGGGATCGTGCAGATAACCTTCGAAAATGTTTGAACCGCGCAGCCAAAGCATCCCGGTTTCGTACAGCGAGAGTTTTCGGTCCGTTTCCGGCTCGTGAATTTCCGCGGCCATTCCCGGCGCCAATCTGCCAACCGATCCCAGACGGCTGGATGATTGCACGTGTTCTCCAGGCTTTTTCGGTTCCGGATCGGGCAGATTTGTACTTACCACCGGCGCTGTCTCGGTGAGCCCGTAGCCCTCGTAGACTTTTTTGTGGAAGCGTTCTTCAAAGTGGCTGGCAAGATCAAGAGGTAACTTTTCGGCGCCGGTGATGATGAGGCGCAAGCTGCGAAGCTGATCCAGTTCGGCCTTGCGCAGGTACATCCGCAGAAAAGTGGGCGTCACCAGAAGGAACGTCAGTTTGTATCGCTCGACCAACTCCGCATTCTTCCCGGCTTCCAGAGGGTTGGGATACGTGACAATTCGCACGCCTTCGATGAGCGGATACCAGAGTGTCACGGTCGATCCGAACGTGTGGAAAAACGGCAGTGACGCCAAGATCGCGTCGGTCTCTCGTGCGTCCAGCAGTTGCCGGAACTGCGAGACATTTCCGACGACATTACGGTGGCTGATTACAACGCCCTTTGGTTCTCCAGTAGTTCCGCTCGTAAACAGCAGGACTGCTTCCCTGTGGTCGCCTTCCTTTGGAATCTGCAAAAGACGCAGAAGCAAACGTGCCGGAACGAGAACCGACACGATCCACCAGAAAACGATCTGACGCTTCAATTGCGGGACGAGTTCTTCCAATTTCAAAACGCGTTCCGGCCACGGGAAATCCTTGAGTCGTTGCATGAATTGCGTGGCTGAAATTGCGACGCGCAGGTTGGCGCGTTTGCAGCAGGATTCATTCGCTGCGCGTCCCACGGTGAAATTGAGGTCCACAGGAACTTTGTCCGCCAGCGTGACCGCCAGGTTCGCCAGCATCGAAGCTTTACTGGCAGGCAAAACGATTGCGATTCGTTCATCGGAAAATTCCTTCCGCAGATAGCGACTCAATGCCGCCGCCGCGCCGAGCAGTTTCGCCCGGCTCAGCTGGCTATGATCGGTCCCGTCGATAACCGCCGTCGCGAACCGCCTGCGCTTCAGTCCGCGCACACATTCTTCGGCGAGATGTCGATCTAATGATGGACGGCGGCTGAAACAAAATTCACCGAGCTTAAGCAACTCCTCACGGACCGTCGCATTGTCGGCGACCTCGGCTTTGAGTGGTTTGCCAAAGGCGATCGTTACAGGGTACGGGATGCGCCTGGGCAATTTCGTGAAAAATCGGCCACCCTGAAACGAGAAGATCGATCCCCAAAGTTGATCGAGCCAGACCGGAACGACCTGCGCATTTGCGTGCCGTGCGATCAATTCGTAGCCGCGTTGCAAACGCAAAAGGACCCCTGTGCGCTCCAACTGGCCCTCGGGAAAAAGACAGACGATCTCGCCCTCAGCGATTTTCTCCGCCGCAGCACGAATGGCGGAACGCGAATTGCGAGTATTGATTGGAATACAACCCAACGTGCGCACAATCCGGTGCAGAATCGGTTTATAATAATGTTCCTGGTCGATGACGTACCGAATCGGGCGAGAACAAGCAAGCTGCAGGACGATGGCGTCAATCCAGGTGATGTGGTTAGGCAAAAGCAGGAACCCGCCTGCGGGAATGTTTTCCAGACCCAGCGCAGTAACCCGATAAAAGCAACGCACCAGCAGCCGGCCGAAAAAATAAAGACAGCGTTCAGCAGCGGACACGGAAGACATTGTTTATGGTTTACATTCTGCGCCGGGCAAACTGCAATCGGCAATTGCAATGCGACCTGTTGGGAGAATAACGATGATCGGCGCGCGTAGCGCACTCTTTCTGCTCCTGGCCATCAATCTTTTCAACTACATCGACCGGCAGGTTCTCGCTGCGCTCGAGCCCGATATTCGCGCGACCTTTTTTGCATCCGGCGATGTAAACGCGATGACGAACACCGGCCTGTACCTTGGCAGCGCGTTCTTTGTTACTTACATGATCAGCGCG
>QHPC01000174.1 GCA_003218915.1 Verrucomicrobiota bacterium | reverse complement strand
TATGCTCATAGCTTGGATATGTGACCGTGCCAATCATCCCGCAGACGGAGCCTTCCATGACCGAGACAAAGGTTTTGCAGGCCGGGTTCGACAAAATCAACTCCAGGCGCGTCTCCATTTCCGTGCGCTTTGGTTTCATAGCCGAGTTCGCACATCAGCGCGGCAAGCTCCGGAGCGTCGTTCAATTCCGCATCACGAATCCAGCATCCAGTTTCGCGCATTTATTCAACGGCTCTCAATCGCGGCAATAACTGCTCCAGTATCGTCGCTACCGACTCGTCAACGCTTTGCCGGTCCGTGTGAACAACAATCTCGGGGTCCTCCGGAGCTTCATAAGGTGCGTCAATGCCGGTAAATTCGCGGATCTGGCCAGCCCGCGCTTTTTTATAGAGATTCTTGGGATCGCGCCTTTCACAAACTGCCAGCGGTGCATCAACGAATACTTCGATAAATTCGGCGTTGCTTTCCAACGCAATCTCTCGCGCGCGGCTGCGATCCATCCGATAAGGCGAGATAAACGCCGTAATCACGACTGTCCCGGAGTCCGCCATGAGTTTGGCCACTTCGCTTACCCGGCGAATGTTTTCTACTCGATCGTCTGGCGAGAACCCGAGGTTTGAGTTCAGTCCATGCCGAATGTTGTCGCCGTCGAGCACGTAGGTATGCATGGCCCGCTGGAACAGCTCGCGTTCAAGTGCCTGTGCGACGGTCGATTTCCCGGCGCCAGAAAGACCGGTTAACCAGATCACCGCGCCTCGGTGACCGCTCCGCATTGCCCGGGCACCGGCCGTTATTTTCCCCTCTGTCCAGAAGATATTTTTGCTCTTTGCAACGGTACGATCCGTATAAACGCCGCCGAAAATCGTTCCGCCACCACAGATTTGTCCGTCACCTATGATCACAAACCGGCCGAGACTCGGAATGCGATCGTGGTTATCGATGACGAGTCGGCCACGGGTTTGGATTGTAAGTCTCCCAATTTCGTTTCGCTCCAATTGTTCGCGTCCGTCGACCTTGCTCTCCAGCGTCGAAGAATCCATGACTCGCTCGATTGATACTACCTCACATTTCACGTCCTGAGTTGCCAAGCGCAGGCTGTACAAATGTCCAACCCGCAGCGGTTCGCGCACGATCCAGAAAAGGTCTGCATGAAAACGATTTGTCTCGATCGGCGTTTCATTTTCATGCGACGCGACATAGCCCCGCTCCACGAAAATTTGCTCGCTGAGGGTGATCCCGATCGAATCTCCCGCGACAGCCGGACCGTTGTTTTCCGGAGCGTTCCAACCCTCGATCGCAGCCACCACAGACGACTTGTTGGCCGGCGAGAACACCAGCTGGTCCCCTACCTTTAGCGTTCCGGTCTCGACCCGGCCCGCAATAATCCGCCGTCCGTCAAAGCGATAAACATCTTGAACACAAAAGCGAAGTGGAAGATCGGTATCTCGCTGTTGCGGCTCCAGTAAATCGAGTGCTTCAAGAACACTCGCCGCGCAGTACCATTTTATTTTCATACTCGCGCGCGCGACATTCTCACCTTCTTTGGCCGACGCCGGAATGAACGTCCGCGCGTCCAACCCAAGCTCGCGAAGAAACTTTCGATATTCCTGCTCGATCTCTCGGAATCGTTTCTCAGAGTAGTCCACGAGATCCATCTTGTTTACGACGACAATGACATGCTTGATGCCAAGCATGCTCAGCAGGTAGGCGTGACGTCGGCTCTGTTCCCGCACCCCTTCGTCCGCGCTGATCACAAGGATCGCTGCGTCCGCTCTCGATGCGCCAGTAATCATGTTCTTCAAGAATTCCTTGTGCCCCGGCGCATCAATGATGGCGTACTGGCGCCGCGTCGTTCGAAAAGGAATTTCGGTCGTATCGATTGTGACGTTTTGTTTTTGCTCCTCAAGAAGCGCATCGAGCAAAAAGGCGAATTCAAACTCCATCCCTTCCGCCGCACACGCCTTCTTCACCTGCTCGATTTTTCCCTCCGAAAGCGAGTCGGTATCATGAAGGATTCGCCCAATCAGCGTGGACTTGCCGTGATCGACATGACCGACGAAGACGACGCGCAGCTTTTGCTGCGCGCCGATACTGGATACTGGATTCTTGATACTGGATGAAGAACTTGGCGCCTTGTTCACTTTTCTGAAATATGACCGCGTTCGATGCTTTGTAAGAAGAGGTTCAATTTCCGTCCGAGCTCATCGACCTTTCTGGTGAGGTCATCAATCGTTGCAGAATCCGCTAATGAGTTCGTGGCAACGAGCGTATCCAGGTGATCTGCGGTTTCATCACACGAAGCGAGTGCGTAATCAATGAACCTTACGAACTCCTGTTTGTATCGGCGACGTCCATAGCCTTCGACAATGTTGGACTTTACTGACTTAATCGAACGGCGAATCTGACTGCCCTCTTCAAACATTTCGAATTTGGGCAACCTGGTCAAAGTCATGTTCTGAATCGCGATCACCAGTTCCCGCGCCAATTGCCACACCTCGAGATTGCGATAATTCATCCAGTATCCAGCATCCAGCATCCAGCATCAGCAACTACAAAAACCCCTTAGCTCTCAGCTTCTGCATCGCATTGCGCTCGTAATGATCCTGCGCGCGGCCGGCCCGCTCGGTTGTTTTTGTTGCTTCAAGTTCGGTAATGATTTCGTCGATCGTCGAGGCATTGCTTTCGATCGGATGTGTGATGGGGCTACATCCTAACGACCGAAATCGTTTCCCGTTTCGAGCGAAATACATTTGCGGGATGGGTATGTTTTCTCTCTGGATGTAGCGCCAGATATCCACCTCGGTCCAATCGAGCAAGGGTTGGATGCGAACATGTTCGCCTTTTGAGGCTGTCGTTACGAACTGGCTCCAGAATTCAGGCGGCTGATCCTTGTAATCCCATTCAAACTGCGCGTTGCGCGGCGAAAAATATCGCTCCTTCGCTCGAGTCGGATCTTCATCACGTCGAATGCCGGTGATCAGGGCGTCCCATTTGTACTCCGCGAGCACTTGCTGCAAGGCTACTGTCTTTAACTCGTGTGTGACCGTTACGGGGTCGTGTGTCTCATAACCAATCCCACGCGCGCGGGCTTCGGTGTTGATTTTAACAATCAGGTTCAGGTTGTGGTGTTTCGCTGCCCACTCGCGAAATTCCAGCATCTCTGGAAACTCGTAGGTCGTGTCGATGTGCAAAACGGGAAAAGGAACACGCCCGAAGAAGGCTTTGCGGGCAAGCCAGACCAGAACGTTTGAGTCTTTACCCATCGACCAGGGCATGGCGATATTCTTAAACGCGTGATACGCCTCGCGGAAAATAAAGATGCTTTGGTTCTCGAGATCGTCGAGATGAGTGCGTGTAGTTTGTGTCATGTCTGTCCGGTAGGGGCGGTTCACCTGAACCGTCCGCGCTTCACGGGTGATGATAATCAGCGAGCGCGCGATTGAGGTCAATCGCCCCTACCTAAAATAAGCTTTCGGGATTCGGCTTGCGCGTCACAAGCTGCATTTTAACCTTCAGTTATGCCAGAGGAACGTGCAACAGCCTACGATTCAAAGATTGAAGGGAACGTGATTTTTACGCGCTTCGATGCCGCGCTCAACTGGGTACGCAAAAACTCTCTTTGGCCAATGCCGATGGGCCTGGCCTGTTGCGCGATTGAGTTGATGGCCGCCGCAGCGTCGCGGTTCGATATCGCGAGGTTCGGGGCTGAAGTGATGCGGTTTTCACCGCGCCAATGCGACGTAATGATCGTGGCCGGCACTGTCACCTACAAAATGGCGCTGGCCGTAAAACGCATTTATGAGCAGATGCCGGAGCCGAAATGGGTGATCGCTATGGGCGCATGCGCTTCGACCGGCGGCATGTACCGCTCCTACGCCGTTTTGCAGGGAATCGACCAGCTCCTTCCGGTGGATGTTTATATTTCGGGTTGTCCGCCACGCCCCGAAGCTTTGCTTGCCGGCCTGATGAAGCTACAGGAAAAAATTTCGTGGGAGCGCTCGTTCAGAAATCAGAAACCGGAACTGGCTGAGAAGCTCGAGGAAGCGCTCTCATGACAAGCATGCTGTCATCCCGAGCGAAGTCGAGGGATCCCGTTGCGGAGCCGCTGGGTTTCGCCGCGGGATTCTTCGACTCCGCTTCGCTGCGCTCAGAATGACATTAGTGTTATGACTGGCCAGGGCCTACTCGACTCGTTAGGCAAAGCGTTTGGGTCCAAGGTTCAGGACCCGACCGAATTTCGCGGTGAAATGACCTGCGTGATTGCGGCTAGTGACCTCCGTGAAATCGCGAAGTTCTGCCGGGACGAACTCTCGCTCGATTATCTAATCGATATCACCAGCATCGATAATTTTGGCAAAGATCCCCGGTTCGAAATTGTCTATCATCTTTACTCAATGCCGCACGCAGCTCATCTGCGCCTGAAGTTAAAAGTTCCCGAAGAAGCCGGCGCCGTGGATACCGTTTCCGACATTTGGCCAACCGCGAATTGGCACGAGCGCGAGATTTACGACATGATGGGACTTAAATTCAACGGGCATCCCGATCTCCGTCGCATTTTAATGTGGGACGGCTATCCGTTCTTCCCGCTGCGAAAAGATTTTCCGCTGGAAGGACTTCCCAGCGAAATGCCCGATGTCGCTTTCACCAAGGTCACTCCATTGGAAGGCGGCCCCTTCGTTACCGTACCGAGCACTGCTACATCCAAAGACCGAGAACCGCGCGCACGACCGCCGGAATTGTAAGTCTAATGCTGCGCGCCCGGTGGTCGTGCCCTACCACTACGCGGCTGAGATGGGTGGGGCCGTTTCAGGTTTCCGCGTGCCGGCCATTACGTCTGGGCGCAAGGTTTCTTCGCGCGGAATGATGGTGGTCGTTTTTTGGCCCGGCTTCGGATAGGCAATCCGACTGTGCAACATCATCATGAGCGTGAACCGGAAGCGTTCGGCGATAACTTTCAGTTCGCCAAGCGTCAGATCGCAGTCGTCCAGTTGCCGGTCGCTGATGCGCTCCTCGATCAGCTCGTTGACGAGCGTTTCGATTTTTTGCGGCGTGGGTTTCTCGAGACTCCGTGAGGCACTTTCGACAGTGTCAGCCAGACTGACGATAGCGCTTTCTTTCGTCTGCGGTTTGGGTCCGCTGTAGCGAAAACTTTCTTCCTTTACCTGTGGAATATCGTCCTCGCGCAGTTTCATGATCTTGCCACCGGCTCGCGCATCTTCGTGCTGTTGAAGTGCGCGCTGGTAAAAATAACGGACAAGTGATGTGCCGTGATGCTCCTGGATAATATCGATGATGCGCTGGTTAAGCCTGTATTTAAGGGCAAGATCGACGCCTTCCTTGACATGCGCGATGATGATCAAGGCGCTCATCGTTGGCGCGAGATCATCGTGCGGGTTGCGTTCGAAACTCATGTTCTCGGTGAAGTATTCCGGCTTCACCAGTTTGCCGACATCGTGAAAATAAGAGCAGACGCGACAAAGCGTCGCGTTTGCGCCGATCGCTTCTGCAGCGGCCTCTGCGAGATTGGCCACGACCAGGCTGTGATGATAAGTCCCAGGCGCTTCGATGGTCATACGTCGCAGCAACGGATGATTGAGATCGGACGCTTCCAGCCAGGAGATGTCCGTCGTGATTTGAAACAGATTTTCCAGGATCGGCAGCGCGCCGCCGACCAGCGTAGCAGTCAAAATTCCGTTGCCGACAGCGAGGGCACTTTGCAATCCGATCATGCCCCAATCATTGGCCGTGGGATAAAACCAATTGATCGGTCCGATCAAACCAAACGTCAGAGACAGCAGCCAGATGGCGAGTCCGACTCCAAAGCCCGCGCGGACCAATTGGCCGCGCCGTCGCACCTGTAATGTGAGAGAGACTGCTGTGAATCCGCTGATCAGACTTGTTATCAGCAGCGGCGCGTCAATCGGGCCGAACAACATGCTACTCCACAGACTTACAAAAAATGCTGCGTAAAGCCCGTGGTGGCGCCCCAACAACACGCTCAGCACGAGCGGCGCAAAGGCATAGGGAGTGATCAACCCCGCCATTTCCGGCCTTAAAAATCGATAACTTCCGCTGTTACAAAGCACCAGCAACAGTTTGGTAACGGCCAGTTGCAGCAGAATGACGCCAAAGATGAGAAGGATGCGTGAGCTTCGTGAAAAGCTCTTGGGCTGGTTGATCCACAGCTGTGTGATCGCCGTGGCAAGGACCAGCAGCGCAATGATAAAATTCTTGGTTGGCTCCGGTTGCTGGCCACCAAAGACAAGAAACGCGAGTCCACCCGCAAACACCGCAAAGATCACGACCTTAACGAAGGGCGAGTATTCCAGGTTGCGGCTCAGTTCGCTGCGCGCCCGGCGCCGCCGCATCTTTCGCGAGGCGAGGCCACGTCTGATGAGTCGTCCGCGTTTGAAAAAATCGAACATTTCGTTTTTTACTTGCGTGGTGACGGCGCAGGCGATCGGTGCTGCTGATACGCGCCAATAATGGCGCGCACCAACTCATGCCGCACGACGTCGCGCTCGGTAAAATACACAGTAGCGATTCCGGGGACAGCCTTTAATGCCTGCAATGCTTCCACAACCCCGGAGCGCTTGTTCGCTGGTAAATCAATCTGTGTGACGTCGCCGGTCACCACGCATTTGGAATTCAAGCCGATTCGGGTCAGCAACATAAACATCTGCTCCGTCGTGGTGTTTTGCGCTTCATCCAGAATGACAAAAGCATTGTTCAACGTGCGCCCGCGCATATACGCCAGCGGAGCCACTTCAATGATCTGCCGCGCAATGGCGCGTTCCATTTCCTCTGGTTCTAACATGTCACGCAAGGCGTCGTAAAGCGGACGCAGATACGGCGTGATCTTTTGTTCGAGATCGCCCGGGAGAAAACCGAGCGCTTCGCCAGCTTCCACGGCGGGTCGCGTCAAAATAATGCGGGCCACCTGCTCTTTCTTAAGCGCCGCGACTGCCATAGCGACGGCGAGGTAAGTTTTTCCCGTGCCAGCCGGCCCAATTCCAAAAACGACGTCGTGCTTTTGAATTGCCTCGACATAAGCCCGCTGGTTTGCGCTTCGCGCAACAATCGGGGGCTTGCGCGACGAGGTAGTGATTTTGGTCGATACAACATCGCCCAGATTCTCATCGCGTTCTTCGCTCACCGCCTTGAGCGCATAATTAAACTCGTGCTTTTGAATGTCCACGCCTTGTTGGCGCGCTTTCTCGAGCTGCTCAAACAGCTGCTGCGCTTTATCGACGTGGCTCGAGTCTCCTTCCAATTTCACCCAGCCTTCGCGGGTGGTCACTTTCACGCCGAGTGAATCCTCAAGGTTTTTCAAGAGCTTAATGTCATTGGCGTAGAGCGACTGCAAAGCACGCGGGCTCTCAAACTGAAGGGTGCGAGTTTCAGTCATCGGCAATTAGGGGCACCGGCAGCCTCGCCGATTGCGGATTGGCTAACAGCTAATGCCACTAACCCTACCCTACCGGAAACCATACACCAGCGCCCAATGCGTGCGTTCCTCTGGCGATTGCTCCACGCTGACGATGATAAAGTAACTGCCGGTGGTCTTTGGAATGACGTGCGCAGCCGCAAAATGGCCTTTCTCCCAGCTGTCTGGTTCTTCCGCCAGCTTGCCATCCGAATCGTAAATATGAACGGACACCTTCGCCCGATCGACTTCGGTCCCCAGCCAGAACCAATATTCGTTCCCTTTGAATAATTGCTGTCGCACCGCTTTTTTTTCACCCGAAGCGAGGTCGCCTCCCCAGTAATCCTCACGCACCTGAAATCCCTGTTTTACATAGGGTTCCGCTGCCTGAAGAGCAAACGACTGTGCGTCATCCACCGAGGCGCAAGCCGCACGCTGCATCACGATAACGGCCGCCAGCAGGGCCCCGCTGCGTAAAACAACTTTCGCGAAACGGTTCATCGAAATTTCCTAATCCCTCGTGACGATGCCAGCGCCGAGCCGCGTGGTGATCTCGTTGACCTTCTTAACTGATTCGGCAGGAATGCGCGCGCTGCCGACGTCAATGAGAGGCTTCACTTCGACCAAAGCATCTTGAATTTGGTGAATGATCGGAAGATTAAACTCAGGCATCGCCTTGAGTCTCGTCTGAAAATAAGACAGGAGATCGGGCTGATGCAGAAGCTCGGCGCCATCGGCGGAGAAATGCTGCTTCACCACCGAAGTCAATACTTCCGTCCCACGCAGCCATCCGCCCAGACTGACGAGCTGCGATAATTTTTCGTCGTGCACTTCATTCATTGCCTGCTGCACGCTGTTTTGGGTCCGATCCAGTTCAAGCCGCACATTTTCCCAATTACGTTTGTCCGCCGCCTCGATGATCGCCTTGGCATGTGGCGTGATCGAATTTCCGACGCCAATCCCCTTCGCCAATGCCATGACACGCTGGCCAATATCCTTTACCGCCGACGCGTCTTCCGCTTGCACCGCGATGAAACCATCAGCGATCACTGTCCCCAGCAAGAGTGCAATACGCGGCCGCTCGGTGAAATTTGGCCCTTTATCGCTGCGGACGTGTTCCTTCCAATTGACCGCTCCGAGCTTGTTCAGCGCCCCGAAAATTTCGTTCGGCAATGGCACCACAACGTCTTCCACAGTCGTGGATAATTGGTTAATATTGATGTGCTGCGGAGCCTGCGCTCCATGCGCGGACAGGGCTAGGCCACACGCTCCAGCTACAATTAACGTCAAATGTCTAGTAAACAGAATCATTGGGAGCTTCGAATGTTGATTTCGGGTTCGTATTCAGGATTTAATGAAGCGAACCTTAAGCAAAACCGCCGCCGTACACAAATCCCTGCTCAAAACATTTTGAATTGCCTTAACCGAAACAATCCATTGCCTCTGAGGCGCGGTTGCCTGCGTTCCTTATGGATCTGACCCGGCTAGACCAAATCCTCGATCGCGCATCTTCCCGGCGGATCACGGTAATCGGCGATCTGATGCTCGATGAATTTGTCTGGGGAAAAGTCGGCCGCATCTCGCCTGAGGCACCGGTTCCGGTTGTGGAAGTGACCGGGGAATCATTTTACCCCGGTGGCGCCGCCAACGTCGTGCGTAACTTGCGCGAGTTCGTGGACCGCGTCGCGATTATCGGTTTGCTGGGCAAAGATCGAAGCGGCCAGCAACTCCGAGAGTTATTGTCGGAACAAAAGATCGATACCTCTAATGCCGTTGAAGAGGCGACGTTTCATACCATCGTTAAAACCCGCATCATTGCGCGTCATCAACAAGTTGTTCGTGTCGATCGGGAAAGGTTTGTCGGGCCATCGGCGTCCCAAATTGAAGAGGTCGTGGCTGCAGTCCGAAAGAATATTCCAGAAACCGATGCGATTATTTTCGAAGACTACGGTAAAGGTTTTTTATCGACCGAATTGGTTTCGCAGATCGCGGATGCCGCGCGCTCAGCCGGCAAAATTGTCGCTGCGGATCCTAATCCCCGTAACCTGGTCGAGTGGCACGGCCTGACAGTAATCAAACCGAACCGCACTGAAGCTTTTCACGCCGCAGGTGTTCCGAGCGGCGATCCGGATACCGCTCCGTCCCAGGATGCGGATCTGAAGCGCACCGGCGAAACGCTGCTTAAAAAATGGGAAACAGAAAATGTCCTCATAACCCTAGGGGAACAGGGCATGATGCTTTTCCAAAAGAAAGAAGCGCCGCACTACATCCCCGCCAAATCGCAAGAGGTTTTCGATGTCTCGGGTGCGGGTGATACGGCCATCGCTCTCTTTACCCTCGGTCTCGCCTGCGGAGCGACCCCAACCGAAGCGGCAGAAATCGCCAACCATGCGAGCGCGGTCGTAGTGAGCAAGCTTGGAACAGCAACTGTGACACGAGATGAGTTGATGGCCAGTTTTCGAGAGGATTCCAAGGGTGGTTAACGACTTGCCAGCTGCCGTTTTTATCGATCGTGACGGCACAATCATCGAGGATGCGGATTATTGTTCCCATCCAAAACAAGTGAAAGTTTTGCCTGGCGTTCCCGAAGCATTACGGCATTTAAAATCAAAAGGATTCAAACTCATTGTTATTACGAACCAAAGCGGCATCGGCCGCGGCTTTTTCACCGTTGACGAATATCGCTCCGTTGAGTCGGAAGTCGCGCGCCAGCTGGGCCATGGCTTGATCGATGCAACCTATTTTTGCCCCGACGTCCCTGGTCAACATTCCAGTCATCGCAAGCCATCGCCTGGAATGATCTTGCAAGCCAAGCAAGAACACCAAATCGATCTGACGCGTTCGTTTTTTATCGGTGACAAGGAGATCGACGTCGAGTGTGGCCGCAACGCCGGTGTACGGACAATCCGGGTTCAAACCGGATTCGACCGCGACATCACTGGGAGCGGTGCGGATTGGACCGCAAAAGACTTCCCAGCCGCAGCGCGAATTATTTTAGACGAACGGTGATGACTATCGATCTCGCGCATGAGTAAAGCGGTTGGAATCATTCCGGCCCGGTGGGATTCTATACGATTTCCAGGAAAACCACTGTATCCAATTGATGGAAAGCCGCTTCTGAAACACGTCTGGGAGCGCTGCCTGTCCGCGAAAAATCTGGATTTGGTTGTCATCGCTACGGACGACATGCGGATCGCCTCTGCAGCGTTTGAGTGGGGAGCAGAGGTCGCACTGACGTCGCGAAAGCACCGCAGCGGGACGAACCGAGTAGCCGAAGTGGCGAGGCAAACAAAGCAGTTCGCATACGTAATTAATATTCAAGGCGACGAACCGCTGATCGATCCGCGGTTGATCGACAAGCTTGTCGAAAAGCTGCGTTCGGACCCCAAGGTGGACGTGGTGACGGCTGCACATCCATTCAAGAATCCGGCGGATGCTTTTTCTCCTCACCAAGTGAAGGTCGTTCTGGATCTTTGCGGCCACGCTCTTTATTTCTCTCGCGCGCCGATCCCGGCCCCACGCACCGACGATCGCGTGGCGTTGGCTTCCAGCCAATCGAATCAATCGGCAAGGATGCCGATGCCACGCGGCGGCCGCTCCTTGTTTCTTCGTCACCAGGGCATTTACGGTTTCCGGCGCGGGACCCTGCTCCAATTTGTGAGATGGAAACCAACTCCGCTGGAACGGACTGAATCGCTCGAACAATTGCGCGCATTGGAAAATGGTGTAAAGGTTCATGTGCTCGTTACTGCTACAGGATCGCCTGGCATTGACAGGCCAGAAGACGCAACCGCGCTGGAGCAAAAGCTTGCTCGTGCAAGGCGGAGGATCCGCTCGTGAAATACATTTTTATCACTGGCGGTGTGATTAGTTCCCTTGGCAAAGGATTGACCGCCGCGTCACTTGGAACGCTCCTCGAAGCACGTGATCTGCGCGTTGTTCTCCAAAAATTTGATCCATATCTGAACGTGGATCCCGGCACGATGAATCCCTTCCAGCACGGCGAGGTCTATGTGCTGGACGACGGCGCGGAAACCGATCTCGACCTCGGCCATTACGAGCGCTTTACCAATTGCGTCCTGACGCGGCACAACAATCTCACCAGTGGTCAGGTGTACGAGTCGGTGATTCTGAAGGAACGCCGCGGCGATTATCTCGGTAAAACCGTGCAGGTAATTCCGCACGTCACCGACGTAATCAAAGGACGCATCCGTGAAATTTCGGACGAAAGCAAATACGATGTCGTCATCACAGAAATCGGTGGCACAACGGGGGACATCGAAGGGCTGCCGTTTTTGGAAGCGATTCGCCAATTCATTCTCGAAGTCGGGGCGCCAAATGTGCTCAACATGCACGTCACGCTGGTTCCCTACATTAAGGCCGCGCACGAACTGAAGACGAAACCAACCCAGCAAAGCGTAGCCAAGTTGCGCGAAATCGGGTTGCAACCGCAGGTATTGATTTGCCGGACTGAGCGGATGCTCGATCTCGATGTACGGCAAAAACTCTCAATGTTCTGCAGCGTCGCGGAAAAAGCGGTAATCGAAGAACGCGACGTCGCGCACACAATTTACGAAGTCCCGTTGACGCTTCACGCGGAAGGTTTGGACCAGTTGGTGTGCGATCTTTTGGGCTTGAAAACCCGCCAGCCCGATCTCGGGGGATGGAAAAATTTTGTAAAGCGCGTCATTAGTCCCGCGAAACGAGTCAGAATTGCTGTGATCGGCAAATACTTCGACGTCCGGGACGCTTACAAGAGTATTTACGAATCGCTCACGCATGCTGCGGCGAGTGAAGATTGCGGAATCGATCTCGAACTCATCGACGCGGAGTCGCTGCAAGACGGCGTTAACGGCCAGTTAAAAGATGTGGCCGGTGTTTTGATTCCCGGCGGTTTTGGCCTTCGGGGCGTTGAAGGAAAAATCAAGGCTGCGCGTTTTGCGCGAGAGCACAAGCTTCCATATCTCGGACTTTGTCTGGGAATGCAGGTGGCAACGATTGAGTTTGCGCGAAACGCGTGCGGCATCAAAGAGGCCAATAGCACCGAGTTTGACAAAAACACAAAAGAACCGGTGATCTCGTTGCTGGAAGAACAGCGCGGCGTCAAAAACATGGGGGCGAGCATGCGTCTGGGCACATGGCCGACGAAAATCGCCAAAGGCACACTCGCCGAAAAAATTTACGGCAGTACCGAAGTGATGGAGCGCCACCGTCACCGATACGAGTTCAATATGAAATATCGCGACCGGATGAATGAAAAGGGGTTCGTCATTTCGGGCACCTCACCGGACGGAACGCTGGTATCAGAGTCGTGCGACGCCCGCTCCAAGCGATCGAGAATCGCCGCGCCGAGTCCCTGAGCAGGAACTCGTTCTGCAACAATAAGGTCGAGATCAAGCTCGTCCAGCTCGCGCAAACAACGAAACAACTTCGCAGCAGCTTCGCGAAGGTCTTGACGGTGACTTAGAGGTCGAACGGCTGCGAACCTTTTTTCTGGGATCGAAGCATTCCACGCGAGCAATCCGACACGATGGTTTTTCACCAGCGGGAACGATTCTGCGTTGTCGATTAAGCGAAGCGGAGTTTTCGGCGCGTAGTGAGACGGCAACTGACCGGGCGCGGTAATTCTCTTCGGCGCCATAACGATGCCGATCTTGCCAAACCCAGCGAGTTGTTCCGCAGTTACTGGACCGCGGCGCAGGATATCGATCTTACCGTCGTGCACAGCGATAATCGTCGATTCAATGCCGTGCGTCGTCGGGCCAGCATCAACGATCAGGGGGATGCGTCCGCCAAGTTCGTCAAAAACGTCCTGGGCAGTCGTGGGGCTGATCCGGCCGAACTGATTTGCGCTTGGCGCGGCAAGCGGTTTCTCGAGCGCGGAAATGATTTCAGCGAAAACCGGATGTGAACTCATTCGCACGGCGACTGTGTCGAGCCCGGCCGTGACGATCTCAGGAACAATCGGCTGCCGATCCAGGACGAGCGTAAGCGGCCCAGGCCAGAATTGCGCGATCAGTTTTTTGATGTGCGCGCGAGAGCGATTATCAATCTTCGCAACGCGCTCGAGCCAGTTTTCACCAGGTAAATGCACAATCAGCGGATCGAAACGCGGTCTCTCTTTCACTTCGAAAATTTTTGCGACGGCAACAGGATTGAGCGCATCAGCCGCGAGTCCGTACACGGTTTCCGTCGGCAGCGCGATGACTTCGCCTTTGCGCAGCAATTGAACGGCACGCTCTGTAGCGGCGGTCTGTGACCGCCGACGGCGATCATAGATCGCCGCTACAGTTTCGGTTTTCACGTTGGCAACTTCGCGGCCAGCACGCTTTCGCTTTGTTTCTTGCGAAATGCTTCCAATTTTCCTCGAATCGCTTCGTCAGAAGTAGCCAGAATGGCGCCGGCAAGTAGAGCAGCGTTTTTGGCACCGGCTTCGCCGATAGCCAGCGTCCCCACCGGAATCCCACCAGGCATTTGTGCAGTCGAAAGAAGCGAATCGAGTCCCTGCAGCTTTGATTGAATTGGCACTCCCAAAACCGGGAGCCAGGTATGTGCGGCGATAACTCCGGCCAAATGAGCAGCACCACCGGCGCCGGCGATGACAACGCGCAACCCGCGAGCTGCCGCATTGCGCGCGAACTCAGCGGTCGCGTCGGGTGTTCGATGTGCGGAGAGAACGCGCGACTCGTTAGGCACGCCTAGCTCATGGAGCGTCTCGACGGCATGACGCATCGTTTCCCAATCGGATTTGCTACCCATGATCACAGCAACTAACGGCTTCAACTCAGGCATGGGCAGATTTTAGGGCCATTCTGTGAAACGCCAAGTGGCATTGGCTTCCAGTCCGCCAAAGGACGGACTCGCGGTGGCGAGCCATCTCCCATTGGCACAGATGCCGATACCACAGTTAATGCGATATTGCGCCTATGAATCGCCATAGCCGGTCGATCGTCCTCATCGGCATGATGGGAGCGGGTAAGTCCGCGGTTGGGCGTTGCTTGCAATGGCAGACAGGTTTTGCGCAATTTGATACCGATGAAATGGTGAGGTCGAAGTTTGGAATGCCGATTTCGAAAATTTTCTCGACACACAGCGAAGATAAGTTTCGGGAAGCAGAAACGGAGACGCTTCGAAATTTATCCCCCGATCAAGGCGCAATCATCGTGACTGGCGGCGGAATTGTCTTGCGCGACGAGAACATCGACCTTTTAAAACGATTTGGCGTAGTGGTATGGTTGGAGGCGGACGAAAAAACGCTTTTCAGACGAGCTTCACGGACCGGCAATCGACCGTTGTTGCAACGCAAAAATCCGAGAAGAGCGTTTACCAAAATGTTACGAGCACGGCTGCCACTGTATGCAAAGATTGCCGATATCCGCATCGATACATCGGAGCTTACAGATGAAGAAGTCGCGGTAGCAATTTTGAGCAAGTTCAAAAAGTATCGTCGTAAATCCGGGCCGGCATCACCGATACCGGCTACAGCACGATGACAGGAACAGCTACATATTCGATCGATCGTGATAGCTCGCCGCTGGAACTGAAGCAACGACTGCGCTCATTTGCGCGCGAGATCGGTTTTGATTTTTGCCGTATCGCAGCCTGCAGCTCTCCGCCGCATGCAGATGAGTTTCGGAATTGGCTGCACGACGAAGCACATGGCGAAATGAGTTACATGGAGCGCGGGGAAGAAAAGCGCTGTGACCCGCACAACGTTTTGCCAGGTGCCAGGGCGATTGTTGTTTTGGCGCTGAATTATTTCCAGGGAAGCAGGAATGCCGGCGACACGCCTGCGGCTACAGGCAAAATCGCGCGCTATGCCTGGGGCGATGACTATCACGACCTGATCGCAAGCAAGCTCGATAAAATCGACGAGTTTCTTCGCGAGTCCGGTGGACGCCAGAAATGTTATGTCGATACCGGGCCAGTTTTGGAACGCGATTACGCGGCCCAAGCCGGGATCGGCTGGCATGGCAAGAGCACCATGCTAATCGACGAACAGCTGGGGACCTGGTTCTTTCTCGCAGAGGTTTTGACGACGCTTGAGTTGCCGCCGGATGAGCCCGTGCCAGATCGCTGTGGAACGTGCGAGCGCTGTATCAAAGCCTGTCCCACCGGTGCAATCACGGCCCCACATCGCCTGGATGCGCGCCGCTGCATTTCTTACCTGACAATTGAACTCAAAGGTTCCATCCCGCTGAAGCTTCGACCACTTATCGGAGACAGAATTTTCGGTTGCGACGATTGTCTTGATGCCTGCCCGTGGAATCGTTTTGCCCAGGTATCGCACGAAGCCACGTTCTTTGCGCGTCCCTCAACAATCGGTATACCGCTGCGCGATTATCTCAGTTTGAGCGATGATAACTTCCGCGTGCTTTTTAGGAACTCGCCGATCAAACGGATCAAACGGCGCGGTTTTTTGCGGAACGTCTGTGTCGCGTTGGGCAATGTTGGAGATCAATCCGATTTAGCCGCGCTTGAGCGCGCCACAGCCGACCCCGAGCCGTTAATCGCGGAGCACGCGACATGGGCGGTTGACCAGATTCGGTCTCGACACGGAATCAGTCCGTCCCATCGGTGGACAAGACCGGCTTGATCCAGGGAGACCGCAATTAATTGAATCCAAAGCCGTTCCTCTACGCATCGTAGAATTGTTATGAACGGGATTTCGTTTGCAAGAGTCAAACAAGCGACTAATTCTGACGTCTTCACCCCGAGAACCGCCCCTCCGATGCACCAAACCGTAAGCACACCTGCGCCCGCGCCTTTGACGGTGAAACAGCGTCGCGCCCGCCGTAAAAAGCAAATCATTTACGGATTGATCGCCCTGGTCGTGCTCTGGATCGTCGGGTCGATTATTTGGGGCAAACGGGAGAAGCCGATTCCGGTCACAACGGAGCCGGCGATTCGCAAAACCATCGTGCAAACAGTTTCGGCAACGGGGAAAATACAACCTGAGGTTGAAGTCAAGATTTCGCCCGAAGTTGCTGGCGAAATCACTGAATTGCCCGTCGAGGATGGGATGCGGGTCAAAAAGGGCGACCTGCTGTTGAAAATTAAACCTGACTCCTACAAGGCGCTTCTCGAGCAACAGGAGGCGGCGATCAGCGCAGCGAAGGCCACTAATCTTCAGCAAAAAGCCACCATGATGAAGACGGAACACGACTTCAAGCGGGCCGAAGACTTGTTCAACAAAAAGCTGATTTCAGAGCAAGAATACAACGCGGCACAAGCATCGCAGGACGTGGCAAAGAACACTTACGAAAGTTCGCTGCACGAAATCGAGCGCGCCGAAGCCGGCTCGAGTCAGGCGCGCGATCAATTGTCGAAGACGACGATTTACTCACCCATTGACGGCACGGTCACGATTCTCAATAGCAAATTGGGCGAACGTCTTGTAGCCACGGGGCAATTCGCCGGCACGGAGGCTATGCGCGTCGCCAACCTCGGCCACATGGAAGCGCGTGTAGACGTAAACGAGAACGACGTCGTGAATGTGAAGTTGGGCGACAAGGCCGAAATAAAAATCGACGCTTATGGCGATCGGAGATTTAAGGGGACCGTTTATCAAATCGGTAACACAGGCAAGACAACTGGCGCCGGCACACAGGAAGAGGTCACCAACTTTGAGGTGAAAATTCGAATCGAAGATCACGACGTGGAACTCAAGCCTGCGCTCAGTTGTACCGCGGATATACAAACCAATGAGGTGAAAGATGTCGTGGCCGTGCCGATGCAAGCGGTAACCATTCGCACAGGCGAGAGCAATTTGAGTCCAGAAGAAATCGAAAAGAAAAAACAGAAGGTCGCGCAGCGGGACAAAGGCGACAACAACGCGGAGTTCGTCGACGGGCGCGCGGAAAAGGTGGCGCAGAAAGAAGAGCGCGAAAAACTTGCCAAGGTTGTGTTCCTGAAAAAGGGCGGCAAGGCGGAGATGGTGAAAGTGACGACTGGCATTTCCGATGACACTTACACGGAAATCAAGAGTGGCATTCAGCCCGGCGACGAAGTGATCTCGGGAAGCTATAGCGCGATCAGCCGGAAGTTGAAGGAGGGCGCGAAGGTAGCCCTCGACAAAGAAGGAATGAAATAGTCTCGACGAGCGACTGTCGAGGTTGCGATGGAAACTCGAAATTCAGTCAGACCGCACGGCCCGGTCGTGATAGATATTGAAAACATCACCAAAGACTACGTCATGGGTGAGGAAGTCGTTCGCGCGCTGCGCGGCGTGACCTTGCAGATACGCCGCAATGAATACATCGCCATCATGGGGCCGAGCGGCAGCGGTAAATCGACGCTCATGAACATGCTCGGCTGCCTCGATACCCCCACTTCCGGCCGCTACGAGTTCAGCGGCAAAAACGTTGCCGAAATGGATGACGACGAGCTCGCAGCCGTTCGCAATCGGGAGATCGGCTTCGTGTTTCAAACGTTTAATCTTCTGCCGAGATCGACATCATTACGTAACGTCGAGCTGCCGCTCATCTATGCCGGGGTCGATCCCGAACGGCGCGAAGCACGCGCGACTCAGGTGCTGGCAGATGTTGGCTTGGGCGATCGCATCCATCACAAACCCAATGAACTTTCCGGCGGTCAACGGCAGCGCGTGGCCATCGCGCGCGCGCTCGTCAACGGACCATCAATTATTCTTGCCGATGAGCCGACCGGTAATCTCGATTCCAAAACCGGCGATGAAATCATGGAGTTGTTGGAGAATTTATATCAGAGCGGCAACACAATTATCCTGGTCACGCATGAACGAGACATCGCCGCCCACGCGCGCCGCACGGTGCACTTGCGCGACGGACTCATCGAGATGGATCACGTGGGATTTATTCCTGAGCTCGACCTGCCGGTTGCGGGATAACCCGACATGAAACGCTTTCTCTACGAGCTGAGCGAAAGCTGGAAAATCGCGGCTGCGCAAATGCGCTCGAACCTGACGCGTTCAACGCTCACGGCGCTCGGCGTTATTATCGGCATTATTGCCGTGACGTTGATGGGCACCGCCGTGAACGGGATATCCGTAGGTTTCGATAAAAGCATGGCCGTGCTCGGCGATGACGTTCTCTACGTTACGCAATGGCCGTGGAAGCCCGTGGACGATTGGTGGAACTACCGCGACCGCAAAAAAATCAAAACCGAATACGCCGAGACCTTGAACCGCATGATCGCGGCGACCCCGAATTCGAACCTCGTCGTCGCAGTGCCGACATCGAATTTGATGCGATCCGTGAAATATGGCGGCAACCAGGTGGACAACGTCTTCGTTCTCGGGACAACGTCCGATTTCATCGTCACATCGACAATCGATTGTACGGTGGGGCGATTCTTCAACGAACTCGAATCGCGCGGCGGCGCCAATGTTGTCATGATCGGCTTTGATGTGGCCGACGCGCTTTTTCCGTCCGAGAGTCCGATCGATAAATCTGTGCTGATCAACGGTCAGTTGTTCAAAGTCATTGGCGTAAACACGCGACAAGGCACCTTTCTCGGTTTGTTCAGTTGGGACTCGATGGTCGCGATGCCGCTCGCTGCGTTTAACAAATATTTCTCGGCCAAGACCGAATCGGATGTGCGGGTAAAAGTAAAAGACAAAACCAAACTCGCCGAGGCCAAGGATGAGCTCACCGGTTTGATGCGGCGCGTTCGTGGATTGCCACCGGAGAAGAAGGACGATTTCTCGATCAACGAACAGCAGGCCTTCAAAAGCACGCTGGACCCAGTGAAAAACTCAATTGCGATTGCCGGGCTGTTTATCACTGGCTTGTCGCTTTTTGTCGGCGCCATCGGCATTATGAACATCACGTTTGTTAGCGTGAAGGAACGCACGAAAGAAATCGGGACACGCAAGGCGCTTGGCGCGCGACGACGAACGATCCTGCTACAATTCCTGATCGAATCGACAGCGCTTTGTCTGCTCGGCGGATTTATCGGCCTCGCGTTTGCTTATCTGATGTGCTTCG
>QHPC01000127.1 GCA_003218915.1 Verrucomicrobiota bacterium | reverse complement strand
AGGAAGCTAGAATCAAGCTTGAGGAAAACAAAGCTGAAGAAGGCGCCGGCGGCGGTGGGAAGCTGAAAATTGTGCCATACACCGTGCATCATCTTTCCTTCGGCGACATAAAGGAAGAAAACGTCCCCGGTCTCTACGATGGACCGTTCCCTTGGGAAAACATGTTTGGCTTTCACCTCTCGGGCATGATCGGCCACGATTTCCTCAAGCCTTACGCGGTGACCTTCGACTTTAAGAACATGCAGATTTTCCTGCAGTAGAAGCGCAGATCAGAGCATGGTCCTATGGGCCATGACCTTTGCGTGGCCCATTACGTTCGCGACTGCATTCTGTTAGCCGTACCACAGCCGATCGAATGGCAGCGCATTGGAAATCAGATCGAACGCATAACACTCCTAATGCACAACGATATGAGCGCCCAGCGAAGTCTTAGGATCGTATCTCTTGCCGTGGAGTTGGGACCAGCAGAACATTGAGATATGAAAGTACGACTGGTCAAATTTGGCGAGATCGAGGTCAATGGGAAGCGCTACGCGCATGATGTGGTGATCGACGGCGGCAAAGTGCGGAAACGGAAGAAAGGACCTTCCAAGCAATTCCGCGAAGAGTTCGGCCACACGCCGCTTTCGGCCGGAGAAGAAATTCCCTGGGGAGGCAAGCGACTCATTGTCGGGACCGGCGCTCATGGCGCGCTTCCGATAACGGACGAAGTCCTGGCGGAGGGGAAACGGCGCGGTATCGAGGTTATTGCGGCGCCCACATCGGAAGTCTGTCAGCTGCTGGAGGAAGTGAAGAAGGGCCAAGCATACGCCATCCTGCATTGCACGTGCTGACCGGGGATTTGGGAGACCGGCATCGTAAACGCGAATGACCGCGCGATGTGATCAACTGCGAAATTTGGCGTACTCGATTGGGTTGCTGGCTGCGTTTGGCCCACCATACCACGAGCGACCGAACAGTAGCGTGTCGCTCATTAGGTCGAGGAATCGGTGGCAAAGATTCTGGTTGACTTGAGACTTTGGCAAGCAGACACCGCCGCCGATTTTGCCCCGCACGATTAAACGATAGCGAGAACAAATGCCCCAAACAAAAGCGGCTAGCAAGATGACCATCGCCAGGGATTTTTGGAGAAAACTCGAATTGAGCCTGAGCCAATGATGAATCGACTTCCGCAATTTTGTGCGCTCGGCGCAACCCTCACGGCCTTGAGCGGCTGTGGCACGGTAACCGGCATGATCACGTCGAACCTACCGGAAAGTCATTCCGGCCGGCCATCGATCGTCGTGAGCTTACGCAAGCAGGAAGCCTATATCTACCGCGCGGGATATATAACCGCGTCGTCCCGCATATCCAGCGGTCGCGAAGGATACGGTCGCTTTCACGTCATCCGTAAAGACGAAGATCATCGCTCCAGTCTCTATGGTGACTACATTGATAGCTCGGGCCGGATCGTGAAAGCCAACGTCGATAGCAGTCGTGACAGCCGACCGCCACATTCGCACTTTGTAGGCACCCCGATGCGCTATTTTCTCGAATTCTCGCCGGGCTACGGATTGCACCAGGGCTACCTGCCAGGGGTGCCCGCATCACACGGATGCATTAGGATGCCCCATTGGAAAGCGCGCCAGTTTTATGACGCCGCCCACATTGGGACACCAGTGGTCGTAAAACTATAGTGAAGACGCGCGGCTTGCGACGGCGCGATCCGGCTGAGGCCGCAAACGGTCCTCAATAATTAGTAAAGCTGGTGACAATCACAGCAAATCCGGTTGGAGTTGGGGCTGTGTCTCAACGATTGATTCCAATGGGCGAACAATCTGGATTGCTGACGCACATGGCGACAACGGAAAGCGTTTTGGTTGGCGCGCGGAGGAAAAGTTGACTGCGTTTCTGGAACTCGAAAGAGTCATGCGCGAATCATTGCTCTTTCTAAATGCCGGGTCCACTTCCCAAACGTGAACGGTTAACGCTTAAACCAAGAGCCAAGCCGCTCACTTCACTGCCCGACCAAGCTCCAGCCGGCTGGAAGTTTTGGGCCAAAGGCGCCGCCGACGTAAACGTTATTGCTGAGATACCATATCGCTGTCTGACGAGCGGCCGGATTGTAGAGCAGATAATCCGCGTGCGCGTCACTGTTAAAGTCGGCGGTAGCCACTAATGCCCAGCCACTGGGAATGGTCGGCCCATAAGCGCCTCTGATGAACGTTGGTCCTGATAGATACCAGATTGCTGTTTGGTGATTAGTGGAATTGAACAACAGATAATCTCTATGGCCGTCGCGATTGAAATCCGCGACACCCTCCAATCCCCAGCCTGCCGGAAGAGTTGGGCCGTACGGCCCGACGACGAAAACGTTGTTTCTCAGATACCATATCGCTGTCTGGCGCGTGCTTGCACGGTAAAGCACATAGTCCGGGTAGCCATTACCGTTAAAGTCGGCTGTAGCCACCAATTCCCAGCCACGGGGAAGCGTTGGCCCATACGCGCTTGCGATGCGCGTTGGCCCTGACATATACCAAATCGATGTTCGATCGCTACTGGGATTGAACAGTGCATAATCTGGATGCACGTCGCGATTGAAATCCGCGACACCCTCCAATCCCCAGTTTGCCGGAAGAGTTGGGCCGTACGCCCCGCTGACGAAAATGTTGTTGTTGAGATACCAGATCGCTGTTTGGAGGGTGCTGGCGTTTCGAAGCACGTAGTCCGGGTGACCGTCGCCGTTAAAATCGGCTACCGTAGCCCTGGCCGCGATCAGCAAATCCTCGACGCCCGCCTCACCGTTGAAAGCCAATCCACTTACCATCACTGCGATTAAGAGAAGCTTTTTCATCTGTTCTTTCTTCTTGGTTGTTGTTTTGCGAGAGGAGATTTCCTCGACACTCAGAGAGTTCCCTCCCTCTGACAGAACGGATGCGGACGGTCTCGCGGTTGCCATTGTTCTTGCTTTAGAATTCGCGGAAATCGCCAACGTGCGCGTGCCTTTCGATCACGTTGCCAGCGTCATCATAAACGCGGATGACGGCCCGGCATGATCGACTGCGAAACTTCGCATATCCAATTGCGTTAGTGATTGCGTTTGGGCCGTCGTACCACAAACGACCGAATGGCAGCGCATCGGAAAATCAACAGCGCGACGCCAAGGGCGAGCAGTATTCCTTTCATCGCGCACTACGCCGAAGGCTGTTCACCGACCAGATGATTGAGCGCACAAGCCAAAGAACCAAGTACGGACTCAGAACGCAGAGCCATAATGGCATACGAGTGTACGGCCGAGGGGCGTATCGCCCGGACGCTAGATCGTTAAACAAATCGCCCGGATTTTTGTATTTCCACTCCCAAGTCTGAGCAGGAATGGTGATGTCGCCGCCAATGACTCGTTCGTCCGTGAAAGTGTAGTGGTAGCCACGCGGGGGGAGTGGCAAGCCGGTCGAAAACATCCGTCCGGTGAACGTTTATTATCACGCGCTGGTTGAAGTAAAACGCGAAATACG
>QHPC01000126.1 GCA_003218915.1 Verrucomicrobiota bacterium | reverse complement strand
AAATTGTTCAGTTAGTTTCGTTTCATGCGAAGACGACGTCCTAATCCTGATTCGGAGGCGAACATTCGCCGCATCGACACAAAAACGCGGGCGAAGAAACAAACACATGGTTTTCAAGTCCACTTCCTTCGCGGAGACAAAATCGTAACCAAGATGTTTAGCGATAGCGTCTATGGCGGCAAACTGAAGGCGAGGCGCGCGGCGCGAAAATTCAAGCAAACGGCTCTACGCCGTTTGCCGCGGAGAAAGTTTGTCGGATTTAAGTAGCGCGCTGCGATTGCCGCCGTTTTTCTGACGATAGACTTTCCAGCATTCGATAAATCCTGGCGCAAAGTCTTCTGGTCGCGCCGCGACCCAACCGTCGATGACCGTCTCAGGAAAGAACGCGCCTGTTTCTATCTCTGTTCGATTTGGCGACAAGTTGCCGGCAACTCCGCCTTGATAAAGCCAAACGAACTCCTCGTCAGTACGTTCTGAAGCAGGGAGCTTTGAAATTTTCTCGAGGCGACCATTGATTCCTAATTCTTCCTTCAGTTCGCGTTGAGCTGTTTCATCGTAGCTTTCCGCAGCGCCCACATGGCCAGCAGCGCTCGAGTCCCATTTCAGAGGATGCCGGTCTTTCCAGCGCGAGCGTTGCTGCAAATAGACTTCGCCTGCCGGGTTGAAAAGCAGGATGTGAACGGCGCGATGGCGCAAGTTATTCGCATGCACTTCGGAGCGGCTGGCAGCCCGCAGAATTTCGTCGTTTTTATCGACGACTGGAAAACGCTCATTGTTCGTTAGGCGCATATCCGGGGATGGTGGCGGCGCGATGAAATTCGCCAGGGCGATCCATTGAAGTAACGAGAGCTCTTCAGCTCGAACCTTGGGATCGATGTTGAGGTGCCGCGAGATAGTGTCCCAGTCGTCGACTCGCTCCCGAAGCAGCTTTCTTAGTTGTTTTCTCCTCTGAGAAAAACCAAGGCGAATTAATTTTACGAGTAACTCTTCATCGTGCGGAGGCAATTCCTGCGGGTCCCGCGGCGAGAGTCGCACCACTGCAGAATCAACGTCAGGTCGCGGGAAGAACACCGTCGCTGCGACGGTGCGCAGATATTTTACGTCGTGCCGCAATTGGATGCGCAATGTGAGAGCACCGTAATCATGAGTCGACGGCTTCGCGGAAAGACGCCTTGCCATCTCCTTTTGTAATGTAAACAACCATAGCGAGATAGGGCTCGGATGCGCAAGGAACTTCAGGATCAGTGCACTCGAAATGTTATAGGGAAGATTGCCGACTAATTTCACGCGTCGATGCGAAAACAAGATGCGCGCATCGAATTTGAGGGCGTCGATATTGAGCACTTCCAGTTGCTCGTGACTGAAACGCTCGCGTAAGAAATTAGCGAGGCGTGTATCTTTCTCGATTGCGAGAACACGCGCGCCTTTCTGAAGAAGAAGCTTTGTTAACGCTCCCAAACCAGGCCCGATTTCGAGCACGTAATCGTCCGATGTAACCTGGGCTTGATCGACAATCCATCGCGCAAGGTTTTGGTCGTGCAGGAAATTTTGACCAAGCGTCTTGACTGGTGAGACGTGTATTTCTTGAAGCGTCGCCCGGATGTCGGAGAGCTTCATACCGAGGTTGGCGAAGACGCGGCCAGACCAACGAAATCAGTCTCTTTGTTCACAAAATCGTGTGAACAAAATATGCAGGAATGATGAATTTTATTCACAAGTTATTCACGGGAGATTTTACTAGGCGTATGTCTGATGTGATCAGTACGTCGAAAGACGCCTTCGCGTCCGCTCATTGAGCTTCTTCCAATTCCCGGCGCCGGCGTTTTCTCCGGCTCGTCAAATACGTGCGACGCGCATCTTTTAGTGAGACGCCTTCAATAAAGTACGCGGTCGCAGCGCGACCAATCGCGTACGTTCCAGAGCCTGCGACCAGGCCGCACACGACGTTCCCCCAACCCGGAAAGAATTTCAGGATCGCACGGGCGCCTTCGCGCAGGAGCATCGCTGCGCCGACATTTGCACCGAGGGCGCCGGCGAATTCTGCAGAAGCACGCAGACTGCGTTCCCGCCCGCTTACATACATGATTCCAGAAACCATCATCAGTTGCAGGCTGGTCAGGATCGGCAGATCAGCGAGAGGAATCGGTTGCGCGCCGATGGCCGTACAAACGGCGGTCGTGGATTTTATCAACAGCTGCGCCACTTCCCGCTGCCCTTCGCGATCTCGCGATATCCGGATCATCTCCATCCGCGCTTCATTCGGCAACTCACGCGCGAGGATGGACATAAGACGCCGCGCTTCCGCAGGGGGCAGCTCAAATTCCTGATCGTTATCCACAGGAACCAGCCGTAAAGTTTCCAAGAACGCGCCGCGTCTCGCGAGAGCTGATCCGGGTACGCGTTCGTCGGGTGTCGCACCGAAGCCGTTGTGATCGTGCGAGGCGATTGTTTCCAACGGCGGAACGATGATCTCGATTATCTTGCGATCCGTTTCCAATGTCTCATTCCAGTTAAGATAACTATTTAAGTCGGCCACTGCCCGCTTCTCCAGCTCCTGCCCGACTCGCTCGTCGCGAATGAAAAAAATGATGTCCGCAGCGCGATATTTGAGTTCGTCCCGGACGTGAATGGCCGCGGAATCGTCAACCCCACGAACGTCAATGATCGAAATCTTTCCTCTCTCGGGAAAGCCGACCTCGAACCAGCGGCAAAGCGGTGCAGCAGCATTTAGCGCCGCGAATTCGGCTGAACCAAAGAGGGCCGAGATGACTTTCCTGGCAGGTAATTTCGCTGAGCCTGCAAAAAGAAAACGCGGTGGGCGTTGCTGGAGAAATAATTGCTTCAGCGGCGTGAGCTCACTGAGAACAGCTTTTCGGATTTTGGAAGGCAACCTGCCTGCGAGACGTTCGAGCCTCTCGACAACTTGGAGCAATGATGGCGTCTTCACAGGCGAATTAGTCCTCCGACCTTCCGGTTTACCCGCTTCCAATAGCTCAGCGGTGGAAAATACATTGTCGAACGCAAATGTTCGGCCATATAGAGATTCGCGTCTTTATTTTTTAAACCAAAATGTAAAATCTTTCTTCTTTCCATGAGTCTAAATATCAAAATTCTCTCTGAAGCGGCCGACCAGGCACGTGGTTTGTGCATGGACGCTGTAGAAGCTTCGAAATCTGGTCACCTTGGGCTTCCACTCGGCTGCGCCGAGATGGGCGCCGTGCTTTATGGGTATGCGTTAAGATACAATCCGGACAAACCGCGCTGGATCAATCGCGATATCTTCGTTCTTTCGGCCGGGCACGGCAGCATGTTCTTGTACGCGTGGCTGCACATGAGCGGGTATGATTTGCCTATGTCGGAAATCAAACGATTCCGGCAATTGCAT
>QHPC01000173.1 GCA_003218915.1 Verrucomicrobiota bacterium | reverse complement strand
CGCAAATTGCAAGTAGCGCTCTGGCCAGCTTTGCTGCAGCTCGAGCGCGTGCGCCTCGTCACGGGCGATCTGCAAATTGGCCGTAGCTTCCGGATGATGTCGCTCCAAGGCGAGCGCGCGTTCGTAATTCAAAATCGCGCGGCCAAAATCGCCCGTCCTGAAATAAGCATTGCCGAGATCGTAAAACAGAGTTGCGCTCCATTGTGCTGCACGAACGAGCGTCTCGTAACCGGAGATCGCTTCCGCGAAATGACCCTGCGCATACTCCTGGTTTGCCTTCTCAAAGTCTGCATCTGGCTGAGCGTACGCGACCGTAGCAAGTCCGAAAGCGAGCGAAAACAGAATCGCGAGCGTTCGATTGGCCGTCATCCCGAGCGAAGCGAAGCGAAGTCGAGGGACCCCGCGGAATTGCCCTTCGGTCGCGCTACGGGATTTGATTCGCTCACTTCCCGTTCGCTCAGCCTCCGGCCATCCCGTCCATGTCGCGGCTTCCCCAGCTGCTCCATTCTCGGCTCCGCTCGGAATGACGGTGAAAATTTTCATCTTAAATTCTGAATCAGTTCCAGCACTTCGCGCTGGCTTTCAGGAGAGACTCGTCCAGGACCGTTACGGGCTCCGCTGTATTGCCATTCGTCGCTTTGCTCGAATAACCGGCGGAGCCGGTCGCGTGAATCGCTATTGAGCTTGAAAGTCTCTGCCGCAGTCTCCGCATCTACCATGTTTGGATCGATGCGGCGATTACCCGACGCCAGAGCGGCCTTTACACGAACTACTCTGGATGCTTCAGCATAATATTCCCGCGGCGACGCGTCGTTACGATGCAGCTTGTGCATCAGATCAGTCGCTTCATGTTGCAGCGCGGCGATACGTTGCGCTTCGCGATTATCAATCCTCGCCCGGCGAATCTTCCAACCCGCAAATCCGATTAACGCCAGTAACGGAAGCACCTGCGCTGCCCAGAAAACGTTTCGTGTATAAATCGGTGTAAAGGATTCCGCCTTCGTCGGTAACTCCGTCAGCTGATACAAAATATCCTGTGGCTTGTTTGCACTCGGAGCCGCTGATGCCGCGTGCGTTGCTGTAGCCGGAGTCGCTGACGCCGGCGGCGCACCACCTGCATTCGAAGCAATCGCTGCGCCTCCCTCCACGCTGATCGGAATCGGCTCGCTGTGCAGAGTCACATATTGTTCCTTCACTGGGTCGAAATACGAGAACGCGAGCAGCGGGAGCCCTTGCTTTTTCTCGTTCGGCGAAAGCACCATCTCGAAAGTTTTGGTGCCACTGAGGCCGACCTCATCGTCCTGCTTGAACTTGGATGACGGCGGATATTTGTGCCAGCCGCGCTCGTCTTCAATGGCTGGCGCATTGACGCGATCAAAATTGCCGCGGCCAGAAATTGTAGTCGTGACGGTAATAGGATCGCCTACCTGCACGGTCTTGGGTTTTGCCTCGTTCGTCATTGTGAAATTCCCAATTGCGCCCGAAAAACTGGTCGGTGCATGTGGCGGCAACGGCTTTACCTCAAGTGCCACAGGTTCACTCTTGATCTCCACCTCGCGGCGTTCGCCAAGTTGAGCAAAAGGATTGGAGAAGAACGGATCGGAGAACGGGTCATCCTGGTCGAACAGATCGAAAGGCGAACGGCCCCGCGCGCGTGGCGGGCTCTGCCTGCGAGGAACGACAACTTGCGCCTTGGCCTTTACCGGCCCGATTTCAAATTTGCCCGCGCGTGCCGCGGCAATGGCGGTTTTGTACGTTACTACCTCATAAAGCCTGCCGCTGATGGTTTCGGTATTTTCGGCGGACTGCTGCAACTTCTGTGCCGTAAATCCCTGTCCCGTGATCTCCGGCGGCTCGATGAGTCGTGGGCGAACGCGCGGATCAAATCCCATCCGAATTTGAACAGGAACAATCTCGCCAACGTATGCGGTCTTGCTCGGTACGATCAACTCGGCGAAAACCAGATTATTTGCGCCGGCTGCCTGTGTATCACGGCCAGGCCGGGCGCCAGACGAACGGCCGGAAGAATCCGCGACGTTCAATGTCAATGCCGGGCTGCGCAGCGAATTGTTTCCCACGCGAATGGTTTGAGGCGGGATAGTGAATCTTCCCGCTCTCAACGGCATCACAGTATAGTCGTATATTACACTGGAGGTTAAGCTGAGATTGTTCATCTCGATGCGTTGTGACGTTCCTGTTCGCCGAATTTCGAGACCATCCACCATGATCTCTTCTGGCGCGTCCGCGCCCCGTGCTCCGGTGACTCGAATTTCCAGGCGCACCGTTTCGCCCAGCGCAGCTTCAGAACTATTCAAAACCGCTGTGACGCTCGGCGAATCGGCATGCGCAAACTGCGCACCCGCGATGATACCGAAGACAGCAATAAAAATTCGCCGGGACGTCGACATCCTAAAGTTCATCTCGCAAGCGTTATTCCAAGCGGAGTCGAGAAATTCCGTGGCGTAACACACGGTCAAATTCATGGGATATCTCGACTTCGCTCGACATGACAAATCTTCCCTTACCAGTCCTTATAGACATGGCGCGTTGCCCTGCGTTCATCAAGTTGAACCCGCGCCTCCTCGTCTTTCATGGATTCCAAAAGCGCTTCGGCCTGACGTTCGCTCATCTGCCCTTCTTTTTCCGGTTCGGCCTCGGCAACCTGCGCGTTCTTATCAGGTGGCTTCTGCGATTTGTCCTCCCCGGCTCCTCCTTTCACTTCACCGGCAAATTTCTTCGAATCCCCTGGAGTCGGGGAAGGCGTCCCATTCTCCCCTTCACCCTCTCCCGGAGATGGCGAGGGGGTTTCATTTTGTCCTTCGCCAGGGCTCGGCGATTCCTGGCCCCGCTGTTCCCCGGGCGACGGTGAAGGTTGTTGGCCTTGTTGCTTGTCGGCACCTGGGGAGGGGGAAGGAGTTTCGCCGGGCTGTTGCTGCTGCTGGTTTTTTTGCGGCTCGTTCTTCGCCTGGGTCCGATTGTTCTTTTGCTGTTGGTCTTTCTGATTCCCTGACTGGCCTTGTGACTGCTGATCTTGGGATTGCTGCTGGTCTTTCTGTTGCTCCTGGCCCTGACCTTGTTGTTGCTGCTGGTTCTGTTGTTGCTGCTGTTGCTGTTGTTGGTCTTTTTCTTTTTGTTGCTGGTTCTGTTTGTTCTGCTTATCCTGCTTATCTTGTTTGTTCTGGTCGTTCTTTTGCTGCGGCGACGGGGAAGGGGAGGGCTGATCTTGTTTCTTATTCTTTAGTTCTTCGATTTTCTTTTTTACGTAATCGTAATTGTCTTTTGCCTCTTTATTTTGAGGATCGAGCTTGAGGGTTTGCTCGTAATGATCGAGCGCGTTTGTCCAGTCGCTGAGCTTTTTGTCGTCACTCTTTTGTGCGTCGCCGCGCTGATAAAGCGTGTTCCCAAGGTTGTAATGCCCTTTGCTTTGCAGACCGATATCCCGCGAGAGCAGTGCCTGGCTAAATGATTCCATTGCCTTGCTGTAATCTTTCAATTTGTAAGCAGCTGCGCCTGAATCGAACTGGAGCTTGTCCTCAGCTCGCGATTCCGGATGCGTCTTCAACGCCTGTTGGAACTGGCCGTAGGCGTCTTCGAATTTCCCGCTGCGATACGCGTCGAGGCCCGGCGCGGTGGCAAATAGAGATGAAGAAAGGAACATCGTGAGAAGTATGGCAGTAGCTGTGGCCCCGGTGGGCGCGCCAGCAACGCCATGCGTTGCCTTGCGAACAGGCGCGACAGCAGAAGCTCTCTCTCTCACTCGTTTTCGTTCCGGAATCAGAATCGACAACGCGAGAGCGATTAGCGCGGCGCCCAGCGGCCACTCGTAACGTTCAATCGGACGACGCGACAAACGCACGTCCATTTCGGCAGCCTGCATCTTTGCCAGGCCTTCATTCTGAATTTGCTGCATCGAGCGGGGTCCGTTTTCCAAGTGAAGATAAAATCCCCCAGTAGCCTCAGCAATTTCGCGCAAACGTTTATCATCCAGCTTCGATTTAACGACCTGGCCAGCTGAATCTTTGACGAAGCTGGTTTGACCATCGTCGCCCGTCACCGGGATCAGCGAGCCCTGTGGCGTTCCTACGCCCACGGTGAAAATTCGAACACCAGCGTCAGCCGCTTCTTTTGCCGTTTTCACGGCATCGCCGCTCAATTCCTCGCCGTCGGTGAAGATAACCAGCGCGCGATTTCCCATCGCGCTCTTACCGAAACTCTGCGTGGCGAGCGTGATTGCGCTGGAGATATTGGTGCCGCCCTCGGGAATCGTCTTGGTATCCAGATCGTTCAGGGCCTCAACTACGGCATCGTAATCAATCGTCAGAGGCGCCTGCAAAAATGCGCGGCCGGCAAAAGCAATCAGACCAACACGATCGCCTTGCAATTGACCGATCAAATCCTGAATCGCCAGCTTGACGCGATCGAGTCGGTTCGGTTGCACGTCATTGGACAGCATGCTGCGCGATGTGTCCACCGCGATCAGCAAATCCAGTCCTTTGCGTTTTACATCTTCAAACGTGTAACCCCAGCGCGGTTGGGCCAGACTGACGATGGCCAAAGCAAGGCCGAGCAACTGCAGCGCAAATCTCAGTATCCGCCGGGGCCGATTCACCGTTCCAGCGAGCTGGGGCAGCAGCCGCGCCGAAACGAACTCCTGCAATCGTTTGAGCCCGCGCCGCTCTGAGCGAACAAATAAGGCGATCAGAAGCGGGATCAGGAGCAATCCCCAAATCCATTGTGGCACGCCGAAAGTCATGGAATTCGTTAAAGTGTTGGATCGCTAAATCGTTGAATAGAAAGCGTTCACGGTAGCTTTTTCCATACGGTTTGTGATAAGATCAATTGAGCGAGCAGTAGCCCGCAACCGCTCATCAGGCACAATGGATATAAGTCCCGGTATTGTTGATATTTTTTCACGCTAACCGTCGATTTCTCCAGTTTGTCTATGTCGTTGTAAATTTGCTCCAGCGACTCTGTATCGGTCGCTCGGAAGAATTTGCCGTCCGCAATTTTAGCCACTTCTCTTAGACCGGCTTCATTAAATTCCACGCGCTGATTTTCGTAGAGAATATTACCTAAAGCGTCGGTTAGCGGCCCCCTGGGAGTGAAGATCGGCGCGGGGGCGACGCCATTGATTCCTGCGCCGATCGCGTAAAGGTGAATCTTTAACGCTTTGACTGCCTCAGCCGCAGTGTTTGGTGGAATCTTGCCGGCATTATTTTCACCGTCGGTTAAGAGGACGAGCACGTGGCTCTTTGAACGTTTGTCGTTTAGCCGGTTGGCCGCTGCTGCCATGGCCGATCCAATGGCGGTGCCATCTTCGACGAGCCCGATCCGTACGCGATCCAAGTTTTGCAAAAGCCAATCGTGATCCAGTGTCATGGGGCTAACGACATACGGACGACCTGCGAATGCGATGATGCCGATTCGATCGTTTGGCCGGCCCTCGATGAATTTGCGTGTGACTTCGCGGATCGCATCGACACGCGTTGCTTCTTGTCCGCCGATTGTAAAATCCTTGGTGAGCATCGATCCGGAGACGTCCAGGGTGAGAATAATGTCGATGCCGCTGGCTTCGATCTGAGTAAGACTTTTGCCAAGTTGCGGACGAGCGAGTGCGATCACGAAAATCGCAATCGACGCGAGCAACAGTGATCGTAGAATTTTTCCTGCACGCGCGGCGCTTTGTTTTCCGATCGCCCGAAGGCTTGCGGTGGATGAAAAAGTCAGCGCAGCGGCTGGCCCTCGTTTTCCACGCAAATACGCGATCAGCGGCACTGCCAGGAGCAGTAGCAGCAGCCACGGATGCGCGAAAGTCAACGCACTGTTTCCTGTGAACCAATCAAACATGGTTGACCTCCTTTCACAAAACGAATCGCCTCCTCCAGTAACAATCCACTGTCTGAAGTTGTTGCCTCGTACCGTGCAAACTTGATCAGATCGCAGCGGTTTAAAAAATCTTCGAGCAGCGATTTTTCGTCTTCGGAGAACGGTGACGAACCTCTAACTCCATTCAGAAACTCGACGGAGGTTTGCCGGGTAACAGGTAACCCAAACTGCTCTGTTACATAGTGCCTGAGAATGTCGGAGACGCGAATACTGAAGCGATAGGGATTAATGGTTGTGATCTGCGCCCGTATTTGTTCGAGCAATGCCAGAGCGCGCTCGCGCGGTGGTTGCGGCGGTGTTGGGCGCCGAAAAGACTTCGCAACAAACCATATGATGAGACCGATGACCGTGAGTAACACGAACACTCCGAAAAAAATTAACCACGGCGAGATCAGCGAATAATCGACCGGCGGTGCAATATCGTGGAACTCCTCGGCAGCTAGAATTGATATTGGCAAAAGCGTCGTCATTCCGAGCGAAGTAGAGGAATCCCGTAGAGTTACCCACTGGTTGATCCGCGGGATCCTTCGACTTTGCTGCGCTCCGCTCAGGACGACCATGCCTTCACCACCTCATCGAACACCAAGTCGGCGCTCGCGTTGTTTGAAAAAGGAGCGCAGTTGCGGCAGATAATCTTTGCCGGTTTGCAGGGCGATCGCGTCGATATTGTTCCGCCGCAGCACGCGCGCAAGTTCCTGGTCGCGCTCATCCACCAGACCGCTAAAACGCGATCGCGTCGTGCGATCGGCCGTGTTGATCTCAATTTGGTCGCCGGTCTCGGCGTCTTCCAGGGTGATGATGCCGATGTTTGGCAACGCCCTTTCCCGTTCATCGTGAATGTGAATCGCCACGAAGTCGTGCCGCCGTCCACTCACCGCCAGCGATCGCGAAAAATCGGGGGCCTGAAAATCCGAAATGAAGAAAACGACGGCGCGTCGTGTGACGATTTTATTCAAATAGTCGAGTGCCAGCGCCGGATCTGTGCCGCGTCCCTTTGGTTCGAAAAACAGAATCTCCCGGATAAGGCGTAGTGTGTGAGAGCGGCCTTTCTTCGGGGGAATAAAAAGTTCAACGCGGTCAGTGAAGAGGATGAGACCGACCTTGTCATTATTTCTAATCGCGCTGAAAGCGAGCAGGCACGCGACTTCCGCGGCCAATTCCCGTTTTGATTGCGTGGTGCTGCCGAAATTTCCAGATGCGCTGACATCCACGACCAGCATCACCGTTAGCTCGCGTTCTTCCGTGAATTTTTTCACGAACGCGTTGCCCATCCGCGCGGTGACATTCCAGTCGATTGCGCGAATTTCGTCGCCTGGCTGATACTCCCGCACGTCTTCAAAATTCATTCCTCGCCCTTTGAAAACGCTGTGGTAATCGCCGGCAAACGCGGTCTCGACGAGGCCGCGTGTTTTGATTTCGAGGGCGCGGATTTTTTTGAGAATTTCGTTTGTGGTCCTTGCGTGATCGTCATCCCGAACGGAGCGAAGCGAAGTCGAGGGATCCCGTTGCATTACCGTGAAGCTCTGATTGGTCGCAAAGCGTACATCTCTGAGAACAAGTCGCGCCATTCGGGATTCCTTCGCGCAATGAGCGTTTCCTTTTTTGCGCGGCTCCAGCGTTTGAGTTGTTTTTCCCTTGCTATTGCGCTGGTCGGGTCTGAATACGCTTCGAAGTAAATGAGCTTATGGGCATTGTACTGGCGAGCAAACGCGCTTCCGAGTCCGAGTGAATGTTCGCTGGCGCGCCGCTCGAGACTGTTTGTGACACCAATGTACAAAACGGTGTGGCAATCTCCGTTGGTCAAAATGTAAACGAAGTAATTTTGATGTCGCATTAGTACATCTTGGGTTGCGCTGCGGGATTTGATTCGCTCACTTCCCGTTCGCTCAGCCTCCGGCCATCCCGTCCATGTCGCGGCTTCCCCAGCTGCTCCATTCTCGACTTCACTCGGAATGACGGGAAAATCACGGCACCGGCAACCCAGCGAAAATCCGCTCGATAATGGTCTCGCTTGTGACCGCTTCTGCCTCGGCTTCGTAACTGACAATGATGCGATGCCGTAGCACGTCCGGGCCGATACTCTTTACATCCTGCGGCGTGACGTAGCCGCGACCGTTGAGAAACGCGTGGGCTCTAGCGCCGAGCGCAAGATAAATCGTCGCACGCGGTGAAGCTCCGTAACGAATGAGTCCTTCGAGTCGCAAGTTGTAGGTCTCAGGCTCGCGCGTCGCCCAGACGACGTCCACGATGTAATCCTTCACGCGGTCATCGATGTAAATGCTGTTGACCACGTTGCGCGCGGCGATGATGTGCTTCGGATCAACTACCGGATCTACTCGCAAGTCGGGTGCAGACGTTGCCATCAGATCGAGGATGTTTCGTTCCTCGGACTTTTGCGGATACCCAATGTTTAATTTGAACATGAAACGGTCGAGCTGCGCTTCCGGCAATTGGTAAGTTCCTTCCTGTTCAATCGGATTCTGGGTCGCCAAAACAAGAAATGGATCGGAGAGGGGATACGTTTGCTCGCCGATGGTGACCTGCCGCTCCTGCATCGCCTCAAGCAACGCGCTTTGTACTTTGGCCGGTGCGCGATTTATTTCGTCGGCCAGGATTAGATTTGAAAAGATCGGGCCGAGTTTGGTGGTAAACTCTCCTGTCCGCGGATTGTAAATAAGGGTGCCGATTAGATCAGCGGGCAGAAGATCGGGCGTAAATTGCAATCTTTGGAAACCGGTCTGGATGCAAGCCGCCATTGTTTTCACTGTGAGCGTTTTGGCCAGGCCGGGAACGCCCTCGAGCAGGAGATGGCCATTCGCGAGGAGGCCCAGCAGCAGTCGATCCACCAAATATTTCTGGCCTATGACGACGTGACCGATCTGTTGGCGGAGCCCCGGAATCCATTGGCCCAGCTCCCGAACTTCCTGTGTAATTTCCTGCGTAGATTTCATACGGTCTCGTCAGACACGCAGGCCAGGGAGAATGTTCGATCAAACGTGCCGCAACGTGCTGACTTTCTGCTCATTTCGCTTGAAAATCCACTCCTTCCTTCCCGGTCTTCGCGCGAGAGCACATCGCCGGATTGATGCTAAACGTTAGATCGCAATGTTCGTTCTCAAGCCATGGCATCGAGCTATTTGGATAGCCGTGTTTGCCAGTATCGCAGTGTCGGCCCTGGTATGGTTCGCTTGGCAAGATCCGGCAATCAATTTTCTACCGCGCGATAGCCGGGCGGAGTGGATCGTATTGCCTACGGCGGCTGACCCGCACGCGCATTGGTTTGCCAAGCTCGACGCAACATTCCGGCGCGAGTTTGTTTTGACCAATCAACCAGGGACAGCACGTCTGAGCGTTCGGGCAATGCGGCGCGCCGAAGTGAAGATCAACGGCACGCCTGTTCATTTTCCGCCGAATAGCAATTGGAAAAAGATGGTGAGCGCCGATGCCGCCGAGCGACTGCACGCTGGCACGAACGTGATCGAAGCGCGTGTGTTTAACCATAATGGTCCGCCGGCGCTCTGGCTCACTCTGACTACTGATCAACTGAGCTTGCGCACTGATCAAAGTTGGGAAGCATCTTTCGCGGGTTCTTCATGGCGCCATGCCGCATTGGCCGCGGTGGCAAAGACTCCCGGGCCCGGTAATTCCATCGCGGGCGGTGAAAGTACGTTTGATGCGACGAAAAGAATTTGGCCTTTCTGGATTGTTCTTATTGCAATCGCTTCGGTAGCCATCTTTATATCCAACCTCAGCTTTAAGAATTCAACAGCACGATGGCTGGAAAAAACGCTGCTGCTCGTCGTTGCCGGCCTCTGGTTGCTGTTGTTCTGGAATAATGGGCGATTGTTACCGTTCCACGCCGGCTTCGATTCGAAGGAACATCTCAAATATATCACCTACATCCAGGAACACCGGGCGTTGCCGTCGCCGACTGAAGGCTGGGAAATGTATCAGCCGCCCCTCTATTATTTGATTGCGGCGGCAAGCCTTTCGGCATGTAACCTGTCAATCAACGATTCGACATCCGTTTTGCTGCTGCGTTTGTTCGGTGCATTCCTGGGCATTGCCCAATTTGTTTTCGTCTTTTTGAGTTTGCGCCTCCTGTTTCCCGCCCGAACCGCGTTCATCGGTCTTCTACTGGCAGCATTTCTGCCGATGCATTTGTATCTCGCGCACTATGTGACGAACGAAATCCTGGCAGCCGCTCTTTCCACAGCGACGCTATATCTATGTTTGCGACTGCTGAAGAGCGACACGCCTCGCGCGTCGCAATTTGCCTGGCTCGGATTATCGCTTGGCGCGGCAATGTTGACAAAAGCGACGGGCATATTGCTGCTACCAGTCGTAATTGCGGCAATCGTGGGTAAGCTCGGCTACGCGCGAGTGCCAATCGCAATCTCGTTGCGCAATCTCGGATTACTGCTGGCGATTTGTTTCGTTGTGTGCGGTTGGCATTACGCGCGCATCTGGCTAAGGTTCGGCAACCCGCTCCTTGGCAACTGGGATGTGGTCAGCGGGTTCACATGGTGGCAGGACCCCGGTTATCACACTGCGGGTGATTACCTTCGTTTCGGCCGCTCGGTGGTGCATCCACTCTTCAGCGGCTTCGGCGGATTTGCCGATGGAATCTACTCCACGCTATGGGGCGATGGCTTGTGTGGTGGAACCGCGAGCTTGAGCACAGCTTGGAACGATCAGCCACTCCTGGCCGGTTATCTGTGGTCGCTTATTCCCACCGCCCTGATTCTCATAGGCGTTGTCGTCGCGATCGTTCGATTTATTCAAAACCCTTCGAGTGAATTGTTCCTGTTATTAGGTTTCTCCGCCGTCATTGTGCTGGGTCTGATTTTTATGACCCTGAGAGTTCCCTCCTATGCACAAGCGAAAGCGTTCTATGGGTTGTCGGCACTCACGCCGCTTTGTTTCTTTGGCGCGCTCGGTTGGGAAAGGCTCACCCACGCATGGTCCCGGTCCCGTTTTTTCCTTGGCGCTCTCGTCTTGTTTTGGGCGATGAGCAGTTTCGCCACGTACTGGATTGTGCCTTCGGTATCGCAGCACCTTTATGCAGTTAAAGCTTTAGGCACCCAGGGCAAAATCGACCAGGCGAATGCTGAAGCGCTCAAAGCTGTGGAAGCCGATCCCTCGAACGCCGCCGCGCGAGCGTTCCACGCGCTGAGCTTAGGCGAGTTAGGCCACGACGAGGAAGCCATTAAAGAGGGCGAACGGGCGGTTGAATTGAATCCGACCAGCTCCGCTATCAATCTCGACCTGGCCATTTCTGCAAAGCGGAGTGACCAAGAGCGCGCAATCGCGGAAGCTCGCCGCGCAATCCAGCTCGGTCCGGAGAATTTTTCGGCCTACCAATTCTTAATGAATTGTCTTTTCGAATCACACCGCTACAACGAAGCGGCCGATCTTGGGCGCGAATGGTTGGCTGTGGCGCCCTATGACGCAGCTGCTCATTCCGCGTTGGGTTCGGCTCTGGCCGAAAACGGCGATCTCGTATCGGCGGCGCCACAGCTTGGTTACGTGATGATGTTGCGGCCAGAAGTTGAACGAGCTCATGCACAGCTGCGGCAGATTCTCATATCGTTGGCAAAGGAACCGGATGGCTTGCCGCGACTCCGCGAAATCACTGCGAATGCCCCTGACTCACCACGAATGCTGGACGAACTGGCGTGGTTACTCGCGACGTATCCTGATTCGAAATCACGCGATGGAACCGAAGCAGTTCGTCTGGCCAAACGCGCTTGCGATCTGACGGAGCGCCGAATTCCGGCTCTTCTTGACACACTGGCTGCTGCTTATGCTGAAACCGGAGATTTTCCGCGGGCAATCAGCGTGGCCGAGGAAGCGCTCAATCGCGCCCGGGGCTTCGGGGACAACGACGCTGTCAAGCTGACCGAAAGTATTCTTGCCTCCCTTCGTTACAGTCTTCCCTATCGCCAGGAACCGGAGTAACAGTTTATTTCTTTCGTAGGCGTGATGCTGCCGTCGCACTCGTCGCGCGAGGACGCAGCGTCAGAATGATCGGCAACCCAGGAAAAGGCTGCGCGTTGCGAATGCGAGATTCGAGGTAGCGCTTGTACGTTTGGCTCAGCAGACGTGGATCATTTACGAAAAGAACGAATTCCGGGGGCTGCAGCTGTTGATCTTCTTTCCCTTTCGATTGGGCAGCATAAAACAGTTTGAGGCGCCGCGCCCTTACGGTCGGCGGCGGGTTCGCTTCGAATGCGTGGCGCAGCAATCGGTTTAGAACTCCGGTACCGACACGCTGCCCCGCTGCGCGTTGGATCTTTTGGATCAACGCAAATAATTTACTAACATATTCTCCAGTTAACGACGACGTAATCAATACCGGCGCATAATCCAGAAAGAAAATCCGCTCGCGCGCGGTCGCCGCCAGATTGGCGATGGCCTCCTTTTGATTGCGCTTTGGTTTAACCAGGTCCCATTTATTTAGAATGACCATCGCCGCTTTTCGCGCGGTCTGAATCAAACCTGCGATTCGTTTGTCCTGCGCGGTTACACCAGCTGTGAGATCGACAATGAGAACGCAAAGGCCGGCCCGACGGATGCTCCGTTCCGCACGCATGACACTGAAGACTTCAGCCGAAGTCGACTGTTTTCCACGCCGGCGGATTCCCGCCGTGTCGATGAAAACGAAATTCCGGCCGTCGCGTTGGTAAAGAATATCGATGGCATCACGCGTGGTTCCTGCCAGTTCGCTTACAATGGCGCGTTCGCTACGCACGATGGAATTGATGAGGGAAGATTTTCCGACATTGGGTCGGCCAAGAATTGCCACAGCAAGTGAATTGTGACTTGTGGGTTGTGAATCGCCAACGAATCGAACTCTGCCGCAAATGCCTCATGTTTTTCGTTGTCAATCTTGTTGATGACCAGGACCACCGGCTTTTGGGATTTGCGCAGGACACGCGCGAGCTCTTCATCGATAGGGGACAGGCCTTCCTTGGCGTCGACGACGAAAAGCAAAAGATCACTCTTACGCAACGCTTCCTCGGCGGCGCCGCGCACCTGCGCGCTCAGTTGCGCTTCACCAGCGCCGAAAATCCCGCCGGTATCCCATAGAACAAAAGGCCGTGTACCACGTGCACAAATTGCGGAAATCCTGTCGCGCGTAATTCCGGGCTGGTCGTGGACGATGGCAATTTTGCGGCCAATCAGACGATTAAACAGCGCAGACTTGCCCGCATTCGGGCGGCCAACAACTGCGACGTTCGGTATGTTTGTTATGCCGTTCATCGCGTTAAGAACGCTATGTTAACCGCGCTGCGGGTGTGCATGTCCTTCTGCCTGCAGCTGGCGAACGCCATCTGTCACGTAGACGATTCCTGAAATCAATGTGAACACGCCGGCGAAGAGCACCACGTAGAGCAGAGGAATGAATCGCAACTGCAGCATCACCCATCCAATGGCGATCATCTGCAGGACGGTCGCCACTTTTCCAGTCCAATTTGGCTTCACATGTACTTTGCCGTTCAGCAGGTACAAGATCATCGTGCCCACTAGAATCACGGCATCACGCGAGATCACAAGAACTGGAAACCAGGCGGGAAACCTTCCATAGTCAGGGGCGGATTCGCTCCAGTTGCTGATGCTCAAGGTGATGATGCCGCTCAAAAGCAAACCCTTGTCTGCGATTGGATCGAGATACACTCCGAGCGTGCTGCGTTGGTTGTACCGCCGCGCAACGTATCCGTCCAGGCCGTCGCTTACGGCCGCGAGAATAAAAATGGTGATCGCCGCGTAACGCTGCCATTCCAGCGGATCGCCGCGTTTGATGCTCTCGCCATAATAGATCGCCATCGTCACAAAAGCCGGAATCATCAAGATCCGCACGAGGGTGATCTTGTTCGCAGTGGTCATCCGAGAAATGTAACGCCAGCGTCCTGCTTGCGATCAAACAAATTCGGAGACCGGAAGTGCAGCAGACCTGTAGATGTTAGGTCCTAATCGCGTCCGCCTTTGCTGCAGGGATCTTAAATCCTTCGATCTGTTTTTTGATTTCGTTTGCGAAGCTGGCGGCGCCGGCCCCGTTTACGACGCGATGATCGAAGGTAAGCGAAAGCGTAATGACCTCCGCGCTTTCGTTTTTCTTCCCGTTTGGAATCAACTCTCGATGAGCGGCGCCGACGAACAACGTTCCGACTGACGGCGGCACCACGATAGGCGCGCCGGCCTTTACTCCGAATGCGCCCAGACTCGTAATCACAACCGGGGCGTTCATCGCATCGACACGGCCGCCGCGAGTAGCATCGACTGTTTCGTTGTAAGCGTTCACGAATTCCGGCCAGGACTTCTTATTCGCATCAACAATCACTGCTGTCGCCAAGCGATCGCCTTCCAGCGCTACCGCAATACCGAGATCGAAATTTTCGTTCTCAACGATACGCTCGTCTTCCAAAATGAGGCGACGGAAAGGTGGATGTTTTTCCATGGCTCGCACCACCGCCCACGCGATCATCACCGAAGGGGAAGGGGCGTGTTTCCCATTTTTCGTTTTTGCCGCATCGCGCACCTTGCGAATTGCATCCCATCGTGAATCGATCTGCAAGTTGGCGGGGATCACATGAAGGAGCTTGCGCGTGATCGTCGGTGCTAGCGCAGGCTCGATCACTGTAGCCGGCGTCGGTGACCCCGGCCGCATGATCTCGCGTGGGGACACTGAGAAGCCGCGGTCGGCGCCCGCGGCTACAGCACCGGGCACCGATTCTTCATCTACTTCTTGAAACTGATCGGCAAACGATGGCTCGGCGGTTATAATCGTGCCAAGCTCCTGACCAATCTCTACGGTGTCGCCTACTTTCGTTCTCCATTCGCCCATGACACCGGCAAACGACGACTGAATGGGATAAACGGCTTTATCGGTTTCCACTTCGCACAGCTCATCATCCAGCGCGATGGCGTCGCCGGGATTTTTCAAAAGCGAAACAACTTTGGCGTTGCGAATGCCTTCGCCCATCACTGGGACAGTGATGCTTTGTATCCGTTCTTTGCCGGTTCCCGCTGTAGCCGGGAGCGCTGACCCCGGAGGCGGGACATGCGTAAGGGATGGCGCGAGACGGCCGCGGTCAGCGCCCACGGCTACAGCAACGCGTTCGTGTTTGGTCTGAACCGAGCGCTGAATGGCGGAGATAATCCGCTCCACGTCCGGCAAGGCCGCGTACTCATAAATCGGGTTGTAGCCGATCATGACGTTTGCTTTGCTGACCAGAATCGGCGGGCTGATCATTTCATTCCAAAGATCCGGAACACTCGCGATGTGAGAAATCATCATCTGACCAACACTGCAGTTTTCAGTGTCCTCCTGAACGACGATCAGCCGGTGAGTCTTGCGTACCGATTGCTCGATTGCGGCTTTGTCCCACGGAACGATCGAACGCAAATCAATTAGTTCGACGCCGATTTGATTGTCGATCTTGTGTAAAGCTTCGAGAGATTTCTCGACCGTGTTACCCCAGGCAACTAGAGTGACATCAGAGCCATCACGCAGCTTGTGCGCCTCGCCCAACGGAACCGCGCGAATTGGCTCCGTGTATTCGTGCTCCGCCCAAAGCAGATGTTTGGGTATCAAAAAGATGACGGGATCTTCACCATGCATGGCGGACCAGAGCAATCCGGCGGCATCAGCCGGCGAGCTTGGGATTACAATGTTCAGGCCGGGATAATGTGCGAGCGCTGCTTCGTTTGCCTGGCTGTGCCATAAGCTTCCGCCGGGCAGGTAAGCCCCATAGGGCGCATAAAACACCGCCGGGCACTTCCAATTGCCAAACGATCGCCAGCGCAAATTCGAGATGTTTGTCACGAGTTGGTTGAACCCCGGATAAATGAAATCAATAAATTGTAATTCGAAGACCGGACGTTTGCCGTACGCCGCCAGACCGCACGCGACACCGAGGATCGTTGCTTCAGCAAGAGGCGAATTGAACACCTGTTTCGGAAATTCGGTTGAAAGCCTTTGGGTGAGACGGAACACGCCGCCTTTCGGATCTTCAATATCTTCACCAAACAGGATGCGTCGCGGATCTTCCTCCAGACCAAGGCGCAATGTCTTATTCACTGTGTCGCCAATGCGATATTTCCCGGACGGGAGAACCTCTTTGTTCAGTTTTGGAGGAGACTTGCTAACGTTAGCGAGTAACTCGTTAGGCGAAGGATCCTCGGCCTTTTCTGCTTCGGCGTACTCGCGGCGAATGCGCTCTTTAACTTCATTATCGAGCCTGGCGAATTCCTCAGCGGTGATCACGCCTTCCTGGATCAGTTGATCTTTCCAGTACTTGAGCGGATCTGATTTTTCCAACGCCTGCAACTCTTCAGCGCTCCGATAAAGTTTCTGATCATCAGAGCTGGTGTGACTGGAAAGGCGCTCCATCCTGATCCAGAAAAAGAACGGTCCGCCTCCGGCGCGAATTTTCTCGAACGCCTCCGCAGTTGCGTCATAAACCTGCTGCACATCTTGTCCTTCGAGTCGGCGCCAGTTGTAGGGTTCGAGAATGTTGAGCGCGAGCGGATTGTTCTTCCGGGTGGGCATGCTGATGCCGTAGCCGTTGTCCTCGACCAGGAAGAGCATGGGAAGCTTTTTCTCCCTGGCAAAACAGAGCGCCTCAAAAAAATCTCCCTGACGCGTCGCGGCATCGCCGACCGTCGTGACAACGAGATTTTTTTTGCCATCTAACTGAATGCCCCAGGCCATGCCACACGCGGGGAGCAACTGCGAACCGGTCGGCGTCTATTCGAGACCGGGCTGGCGCGTTGTCATTCCGCGCCCTAGGACAAGACCGCGGTCGCGATAGTACGACACGATGTAATCGTCCGGTTCCATCTGGATCGACACCGCCGCGAGCGCCTCATGGCCCATTCCGGAAACATGAAAATGTCCCTTGCCCTGACGATTCAGATTCTGTTCGCGCAGGTCCGCATGGCGACTCTCCAGGATTGTGGTTAAGAGTCGCAGTTTATCTTCCTTGCTGAGCGCAGGCATACGGCATGATCTTACACGGCACTTACAGATCGACAATCACACGAATTTGTCTCGAATAGAAAATGCACGCCGAAACGACAACATCAAAATTGGGAGTGATCGCGCGTTACCAGGAATACCTTCCGGTTAGTGAATCGACGCCGATTGTTTCGTTGGGTGAGGGGAGTACGCCGTTGGTGTTTTGCCCGCGATTGAGCAAACGCGTCGGTCGGTCGGTTTTCGTCAAAAACGAAGGAATAAATCCAACTGGCTCGTTCAAGGATCGCGGGATGACCGTGGCCGTATCGAAAGCGATGGAGCGCGACGCAAAAGCTCTCATTTGCGCTTCAACGGGGAACACATCGGCTTCCGCGGCGGCCTATGCAGCGCGCGCGGGGATCTCATGCGCTGTGGTCTTGCCTGCTGGTAAAATCGCAGTGGGTAAATTGCTGCAAGCTTTCGCATGCGGAGCAAAAATCATCGCCTTGGAAGGGAACTTCGACGACGCGCTGCGGATTGTTCGGGAGTTGGGTGAACAGCGTGATCTCGCTGTTGTAAATTCGATTAATCCAGATCGGATCGCCGGGCAGAAGACCGCCGCGTTCGAAATTATTGATGATCTGGGCGACGCGCCCGATTTTCATCTGTTGCCTGTGGGCAATGCTGGAAACATCACCGCGTACTGGGCAGGCTATCGAGAATATCACGCGCGCGGAAGATCGACTAATTTGCCAGCGATGATTGGCTTCCAAGCCGCCGGCGCTGCCCCAATTTTCTACAATCGCATCGTCAAAAACCCAGAAACGGTGGCGTCGGCGATGCGAATTGGCAATCCGGCAAGTTGGAAACAGGCTCGCGCCGCGATCACTGAATCACATGGC
>QHPC01000163.1 GCA_003218915.1 Verrucomicrobiota bacterium | reverse complement strand
TCGGCGAAAAAGGCGTTATCGGGATCGCGACTCAAGTTTTCGAATGGAAGCACTGCAATGCTTTTGTCCGGCGCTGTCGCCAAGTCTGCGGCACCGAGAGCACTGGATGTTGATGATTGCAGCGCGACTGGCTGCTTTGATTCTTCGACGAGCTTTTCAAAGCGCGGGTCGCCGCGCAGCGGATCCCAGAACGGCAGCAATTTCAATTCGCCGTAACTAAGGCTGCTTGGACGGCGGATGATGCTGGCTAGCTGTTCACAGGCGAGGTCTTTGTTGCCAAGCCACGCAGTGATCACCGCCAAATACTCGATCATGGCCGGGCCCTCCATTGCATCTTTTTCCACGGGAAGAAGCTCAACCGCGCGCTGTCCTTCGCGAAGGGCATCGTCCTTTCGCCCGAGTCCGGCGTCAATCAGCCCAAGCACGCACAATGCCGGGCCGTAATTTGGTTGAGCTTGTACGATTTTCTCCTGCTCCGCGCGTGCAGCACTGAACGCGGACCGCGCTTTCTCATTGTCTTTGATCATACGAGCGATAACGCCTTCCATGAATGGATGATTAAGAGGAACGTTGTGGGTAAATAAGATTGCATTCTCGCCTGATGCGATTAGGGCATTCTTTGCAGCAGCGCCATCGCGTTCCGCCAGTGCGCAGTAAAGCCACCACTGAGCGATACTCGGCACCGCGGCAGGATTTGTGGCCCGAATTGAATCGATTGTTTGATGCAACGGTCGGGTATCGGCTTTCCAAGCAAAATCGAGGTACCCAAGGAATACTTTGCTAAGGGCATCGTTAGGTTCGAAAGCCAATACACGGGCGTACCACGATTTTGCTTCCGGATAGCGCCGACAAAACCAGTAATTCGGAGCAACGCCCGTCTGCAGCAGTTCAATATCGCGCGGGTCGAGCTCCACTGCGCGCTCAAAGTTTCGCCTAGATTCTTCCCAGTGCCCTTGACGCCTCTGGATATAACCCGTTAGCCGGAATATCCGTGCATCATTGGGCAAGCTCTGGCGGGCAACCTCCAGTTCAGCCAGTGCGCCGTCATAATCGTGATACCCATGGTAAAGATTCTGCCCACGCGCAAGATGCGTTTCACCAGCATCCGGACGAAGACGAGAGGCCGCCTGCAGGGCTGCTTCTGCTAAGGCCAGGCGCGCGGATGTATGGTCGACGCCAAGGAAGTAAAGCCAATCGTGAGCCCTGGCGAGCTCGAAATAGGCATCGAAAAACGATGGATCATGCGCGACAGTCCAGTTCAACAGATCGACTGCCTGGAGGTCTTCCGCTGTCCCGGAAGACTGCGCGTGCAAAAGAACTTTGGCGCGCGCGTAAAGATCGAACGCGCTGATGTCGGTCGTCGGGGGACGTTCGATGGCGTTCTTTTCGCTGGGCGAAAGTTTAGCCTGCAACTGATCGGCAATCGTCTTCGCGATCTCACTTTGAATCGCGAACACGTCCGCCAGATCGCGGTCATACGTCTGCCCCCATAGGTGCCGATCGGTACGGGCATCGACCAACTGCGCGTTGACGCGCACCCGATTGCCGGCGCGCTGAACACTTCCTTCCACCACATGCGCCACACCTAATTGCTGCCCGATCTGGCGCAGGTTGCGCGCGATCCCGCTTTTGTAGGGCATGACACTCGTGCGACTGATCACTTTCAGATCAGCCACTTTCGCGAGGTCACTCAGGATCTCGTCCTGCACGCCATCGGCGAAAAAGGCGTTCTCTTGCTCCTTGCTCAGATTGCTAAACGGAAGCACTGCAATGCTTTTCTCCGGCGGCGCCGCATTCGAAGCTGCCGAACGCTCTGATTCGGTTCTCCAAATCATCACGCCTAATGGCACCGCCAAGACGAGAAGCATCGCCGCCATCACAGCGATACTTGGATTGCGTCTCACCCACTTTCTGCCATGGGTGACCAGTCCGGTGCGGCGGGCGCGGATGGGCTCGTGCTTTAGCCAGCGTTCCAGATCTTCGGCCAGCGCCAGAGCCGAAGAATACCGGCGCTGCGGATCTTTATCGAGGCACTTCAAGCAGATCGTTGCTAGGTCGCGATCTATTTTCGGATTCCAGAGCCGCGGTTGCCGCGGCTCAGTGTCCAAAACCAGCTGGACTGTTTCAAACGTTGTCCCTCCAGCAAAA
>QHPC01000162.1 GCA_003218915.1 Verrucomicrobiota bacterium | reverse complement strand
TATATGCCACCCTGGATGGGACTCTGGTTTGCAGTATTCCCTACAGTTGAAACGCTCGTGGCTCAATTGATTGCGGCCGTTTTGGTAATTGGCTCATATTTCGCAGCGCGGCGTTTTGGCGGCGGCGAACCGGGTGGAACAGCGTTGGAGACGACTCCCGCTGCCAGAATGGCTGCGATCAACGCTTAACAAAGATTCCGCAGAGCGTCGCAAAACGTTGGCGTTAGCAGTTTCGCTGCGTTCGCGCGTGCGATTCCAGTTGAACGAAGTCGCAGGCTTTTCACCTTAGGCGGATGATTACGCCTGGTTGCCGTTCTCTTTGGCTGGTTCAATTCATTTTCGGCATCTCCGCATTCCTCTTCTCACCTTCTCGTCAATCAGTTGGGTCCCCTACTCCTGTTCCGTTAGGAGCCATCGATGAAAAATTGTTCAAGGGAATACAGTGGCGACAGATCGGACCGTTCCGCGGCGGGCGAGCTTTAACAATTGAAGGCGTACCGGGCGAGCCGGATACTTATTATTTTGGCGCGGTCGCGGGCGGAGTTTGGAAAACCATTGATGGCGGGGCGAACTGGACTCCCCTCTTCGACAAACAACCTATTTCGTCAATCGGAGCGATCGCTGTCGCGCCATCGGATCACAACGTGATCTACGCAGGCACGGGCGAAGCGGCCATCCGCGGCAATACCACCTACGGTACCGGAGTTTTCAAATCCATCGATGGCGGCAAGACATGGGAAAATGTTGGGTTAAAAGACAGCCGCCAGATCGGTGCGCTAGTTGTCGATCCAAGAAATGAAAATGTCGTCCTGGTGGCGGCGCTCGGTCATGCTTTTGGCCCAAACGCAGAGCGCGGAATATTTCGGACCGCCGACGGTGGGAAGACCTGGACGAAAGTTTTGTCTAAAGACGAAAACACCGGCGGGATCGATGTCGTTTTCGATCCGCACAATCCAAACATTGTTTTCGCTTCGCTGTGGCAGGCACGACGGCAGCCGTGGTTTTTCTCAAGCGGCGGTCCAGGGAGTGGGCTCTACCGGTCTGAAGATAATGGCGTGACTTGGAAACGCCTCGAGGGGAATGGCCTCCCCGAAGGAATCCTCGGAAAGATCGGTATCGCGGTTTCCGGTGCCGATTCCAACCGCGTTTATGCGATCATCGAGGCAAAGGAAGGCGGCCTTTACCGCTCCGATGACGCCGGGCAACATTGGACCCGTGTAAATGATGACGGCCGATTTCGCCAACGCGCCTGGTATTTCAGCAAAGTCTATGCTGACCCGAAGTCTGCTGACACAGTTTATCTTTTAAACACAGGGCTATTTCGAACCATTGATGGCGGGGCGAACTGGACTCCCCTCTTCGACAAACAACCTATTTCGTCAATCGGAGCGATCGCTGTCGCGCCATCGGATCACAACGTGATCTACGCAGGCACGGGCGAAGCGGCCATCCGCGGCAATACCACCTACGGTACCGGAGTTTTCAAATCCATCGATGGCGGCAAGACATGGGAAAATGTTGGGTTAAAAGACAGCCGCCAGATCGGTGCGCTAGTTGTCGATCCAAGAAATGAAAATGTCGTCCTGGTGGCGGCGCTCGGTCATGCTTTTGGCCCAAACGCAGAGCGCGGAATATTTCGGACCGCCGACGGTGGGAAGACCTGGACGAAAGTTTTGTCTAAAGACGAAAACACCGGCGGGATCGATGTCGTTTTCGATCCGCACAATCCAAACATTGTTTTCGCTTCGCTGTGGCAGGCACGACGGCAGCCGTGGTTTTTCTCAAGCGGCGGTCCAGGGAGTGGGCTCTACCGGTCTGAAGATAATGGCGTGACTTGGAAACGCCTCGAGGGGAATGGCCTCCCCGAAGGAATCCTCGGAAAGATCGGTATCGCGGTTTCCGGTGCCGATTCCAACCGCGTTTATGCGATCATCGAGGCAAAGGAAGGCGGCCTTTACCGCTCCGATGACGCCGGGCAACATTGGACCCGTGTAAATGATGACGGCCGATTTCGCCAACGCGCCTGGTATTTCAGCAAAGTCTATGCTGACCCGAAGTCTGCTGACACAGTTTATCTTTTAAACACAGGGCTATTTCGTTCGGTTGATGGCGGCAAAACTTTCAACTTGCTGCCAGCACGTCACGGCGATCATCACGGGTTCTGGATCGATCCGCAAAATCCTAATCGGATCGCGAACACCAACGACGGAGGCGCGAGTATCTCAATCGACGGCGGAAAAACATGGACGACCCAAAATAACCAGCCGACCGCGCAGTTTTACCACGTTTCCGTGGACAACGCTTTTCCATATCACATTTATGGCGCGCAACAGGACAATACGAGCGTTGGTATTGCAAGCCGGACAGATTGGGGCGCGATCGGGTCGGCAGATTGGTTCGAAGTCGGCAGCGGCGAATGCGGCTTTGTTCTGGCCGATCCGCGCGATCGGCACATCATTTATTCAAATAACGAAAGCTCCATCTATCGTTACAATAAGACCAAGGGAGATATGCAGGATGTCAGCGTCTTACCTTTGGACAATTCCGGTCACGGTGCCGCCGATGTTGCTCATCGTTTTCAGTGGGTAACGCCGCTCACCCTTTCTCCGCATAATCCCGACGTTCTGTACACGGGCGCGGAGTGCGTTTTCAAATCGACCGATCACGGACAGAGTTGGACGCAAATCAGCGGCGACCTGACTCGCAACGATAAATCTAAACAACAACCAAGCGGTGGCCCGCTGACTAACGACATCACTTCAGTTGAATATTACGACACCGTGTTCGCGCTCGCAGAGTCGCCGGTAAAAAAAGGAACGCTCTGGACTGGCACTGATGATGGACTTGTTCACGTAACAACCGACGACGGAGAGCATTGGTCGAAGGTCACGCCAAAGATGCCCGAGTGGAGCACAGTCAGCCTCATCGATCCGTCGCCGCACGATGCCAACACTGCGTATGTGGCCGTGGACCGGCATAAACTCGACGATTTCAAGCCGTACATTTTCAAAACGACAGACCTGGGAAAAAACTGGAGCGCGATCGTGACTGGCATTCCCGATGGCGCGTACGTTCATGCTGTGCGCGAAGATCCCAAGAAACGTGGATTGCTCTACGCGGGCACAGAACTCGGAGTTTTCGTTTCGTTTGATGACGGCGCGCACTGGCAACCACTTCAGTTGAACCTGCCCGTGTCACCGATCCACGATCTGGTTGTAAAGGATGACGATCTGGTCGTAGCAACTCATGGCCGTTCGTTCTGGGTATTGGACGACATGACGCCGCTGCGCCAGCTCAACGCGCAACTTCCCCAGGCTGATTTGATTCTTTATCAGCCGCAAACCGCAGTGCGTTTGCATTATCCTGAGGAATTCGACAAGCGTCAGCCAGTCGGCGATAACCCGCCGCCGGGCGCGATTATTAATTATTATTTCAAGAGCGCGCCGAAAGACGAGGTCTCGCTCGATATTCTGGATGCTTCGAGCAAAGTCGTCAGACACCTTTCCAGCAAAGAGAAAAAAGAAGGCGAACAGCCGCCCGAATGGCCGGACCGTGTCGAGCGGCCTAAAACAATTCCGGCAAATGAAGGGATGAACCGCTTCGCATGGGATCTGCGCTACAATGATCCCATTCAGATACCCGGCGCGTTTTACTCCGGCGTCGGACCAAGGGGACCACTCGCCGTACCTGGTGATTATCAGGTGAAACTGACCGTTGGCGGCAAGTCGCAGACTGCGCCGCTGCATCTGGCAATTGATCCACGAAACAAGGGCGCCGAGGCCGCTGTGCAAAAGCAATTCGCTTTAGCGACGCAGGTGAATGATTCCATGTCGCGATTGCATCAGGCCGTCAACGAAATCCGCGATCTCAGGTCGCAGATTCAAAACTTGCACAAACGTTTTAGTGACGATCCCAAGTTAAAAGCGGCATTCGCCGCGGCAGACGATCTCGACCACAAAATGTCGGCGATCGAACAGAAACTTATGCAGGTGAACATGAAAGGCTCAGAGGGAAATCTCGCCTTCCCCGATATGCTGAACGAACGTTTTGAAACATTCAGCCACACAATCGAATCTAGCGACACGGAACCGACCCAGGGACAACTCAACGTTTTTCAAATGTTGAACAGTCAGTTGGAAGAACAGTTAAAGAAATGGGCACAATTAAAAGCCGACGACGTGCCGAAGGTAACCGAATTAATCAAGCAAGCTAACCTGCCCGCGCTCATCATAGCGCAGCCAAAGAAAAGTGAATCGTGAGCTATGACTCTGGGGAGCACAGGCTGCCAGCCTGTAGATCGCGGCAGCTTGCCGCGAACATTTTCTGTCATTCCGACCGAAGTGGAGGAATCTCTTATTGTTCTTTCTGGCGCTAACCATACTCAGAAATGTCTGGAGATGGCTGGGCATCGTTCGACATGACAACCAAGATCGACAAAGCAGTCGTGCTGGCAGCCGGACGCGGTACGCGCATGCGTGAGCTCACCGCCGATTTTCC
>QHPC01000161.1 GCA_003218915.1 Verrucomicrobiota bacterium | reverse complement strand
AAAGATCGCTATGTACTTCCGGCCGGTCCTAAGTAAAACGCCTAAAACGATCCCGCGAAAAAAAGCCTCTTCAATGAACGGGACCGCTATTGACGCCAGGAGCATCTTGCCAAAACGCGGCCAGGCAACGCTGTGCCGGAACGCATAAACGTGAAGTGCGATGAGTAAAACCCCGCAAAAGAGCAGGGGAACCACTGAGATAGCAACACCGGCGAAGAGATCGCGGCCCCAGCGCGGATTAGGTGCAAGGTCCAGGTCGGCCAGGCATCGTACTTGGCTTACTCGTAGCAACAGCCAGAGCAAAAGTACAGCGGCAATCAGAAGGGCCCGATGAAAGAATGTCTCAAAATCGTACCTTGCCAGAAAAGAAAATACACCGTGCGCCGCGAGCGACTGAGTAGACCAAAAAAGAATTGGCGCAAGGATCGCTCCGATGACAATCGTCGCAATAAAATATGCCGCCAATTTAGCTACGTCTTTCAAGGCCGCTAATGTAAGGTTTCACCGCGATGCCGAGTCAACACATATGGACGGACAGAAATCAAGATGGCAGAAAACGCGAAGTGCGCGCGACGAAGTTCGGCGGTGCATGGCGGTTCCAGGCCAAAATAGCCGGCGATCTTGACTGGACCTACTACGATCGGCCGTTGCCGGAGGACTTGCTGACATTGAAAGAAATCCTGGTGCGAAAATATCAGCGGCGGCGCGCTTCAATCGAGGACGTTGCCTCAATCGAGAAGCTAATCCAGGAACAGAACGTCTATGAATGACGCTTGCAGAGCCGATGCTGGATGCTCGATTCTGGATATTGGTCCCAGTTGGGCCCTTATTTCACCTAGTATCGAGAATCGAGGATCAACGCATTTGATACATGACTGAGTGGAACACCAAGGAATTGATCGCGGCCGACCCGCCTTCGCCGAGGCTACAGCGTGGTCTTGCAGCGCCGAAGCTCAACGCGAAGTGATGTTCCATGATTGAGTGGAATACAGACCAGTTGATCGCCTGGGACAAACGATTCGTCTGGCATCCATTTACCGACATGCGTGAGTGGTGTGCCGCGGAGCACGAGCCGCTCGTTCTGGTCGAAGGGCACGGAGCAGTGCTGCGTGACAGCAAAGGTCGCGAATACATTGATGGGAATTCATCCATCTGGACCAATATTCACGGACACAATCACCCACACATTAATGCGGCCATCCGTCGTCAACTCGATCGCGTCGCGCACACTTCATACCTGGGCTTCACGAACCCGGCGGCCATCGAACTCGCGCAAGCGATCGCTGGACTGTTCCCAGATAACTCCTTGAGCAGAGTTTTTTTCTCTGACGACGGCTCGACGGGAATCGAGGTCGCTTTGAGAATTGCGGATCAGTATTGGCGGCTGCGGCATTCGAGAAGGCATCAGTTTATTGCATTCCAGAATGGCTATCACGGCGATACGGCCGGAGCGGCGAGCCTGGGCGCTGCGGCCATGTTCCAAATCGGGTCGACTCGCTGGAACTTTCCGGCCATGCAGGTTCCAAATATCAAGGCGCTGGAAGTCCTTGCGCCGGCCGAAATAGCGAAGACTGCTGCCGTGGTGATTGAGCCTCTTATCCAGGGTGCCGCGGGGATGCGTCTGTGGCCCGGCGGCACGCTGAGAGGCGTTCGGGAATGGTGCAACCGGACCGATACGCTTTTGATTGTTGATGAAGTAATGACCGGATTTGGCAGAACGGGTCGAATGTTTGCATCGGAACACGAAGGAGTGATTCCAGATATGATGGTGCTGGCTAAGGGATTGACCGGAGGGTATCTTCCGCTAGCTATTACTTTGATATCTGAAAAACTATTTTCAGCATTTGATGGGGCATTAGCGGAGGGTAAAGCGCTCGCCTACGGGCACAGCTATACGGGAAATGCGCTCGCTTGCGCAGCGGCCAAGGCAAGCCTGGAGGTCTTCGAGGACGAACATGTCCTGGAAGCTTTGCAGCCGAAAATCGGGCGCTTGAGCATGGCGCTGACTGATCTGGAGAAGCTCCCGGGTGTAAAAGAAGTCCGACAATGCGGATTTATTGCCGGCATTGAGCTTGAAGAATTGCCGAACGGCCAACAGCCCAGTTTAGCCGCGGCTGTTTGTGTCGAGGCCCGCCGCCACGGCCTGCTGACCAGGCCGCTGGGCAATGTCGTCGTTCTGATGCCGCCATTATGCATCGCCATCGATCAGTTGACTAAAGCGGTGGAGGCTCTTCGTGTGTCGATCGCCGAAGTGTGGCATCGCTGCGTTATTGCCGCATGGAAAGATGCCGAAGAAATTACGGCTTGATCAGCTTCTGGTCGGCAAGGGATTATTTCCAAGCCGCGAGCAGGCGCGGCGCGCGGTGATGGCTGGCAACGTAAAAGTCGGCACCCGCATTGCCGTGAAGCCATCTGAGCTCCTCGAAAAAGAAGCGTCGATCTCGATAAAGCCGACAGCCAAATATGTCGGACGAGGTGCGCTAAAGCTGGAAAGCGCTCTCGACAACTTCAAAATCGACGTGCGCGGGAAATCAGCGCTGGATATCGGCGCTTCCACGGGTGGTTTCACGGATTGCATGTTACAGCGCGGCGCTGCGAAGGTTTATGCAGTTGATGTTGGTCATGGGCAACTGAATTGGAAACTGCGCAACGATCCTCGCGTGATTGTTCTCGAAAAAATCAACGCACGATCTCTCTCCCGCAGACACGTTCCGGAGCTTGTCGATCTTTGCGTGATTGATGTTTCCTTTATCTCGCTGACCTTAATCCTGCCAAAGGCATTCGACTTGATAACTCCAACCGGCGTGATTCTTGCATTAATTAAACCGCAGTTCGAGCTGCAACGCGCGGACGTAGGCAGGGGCGGAATCGTTCGGGAGCCGGACCTGCACCGTAAAGCGCAGGAGAAGATCGTCGCGTTCGTCACAGATTCAGGCCATGTGGTGGCTGGAATTGTTCCATCTGCTATTAAAGGCGCGGACGGGAACCAGGAATTTTTCGCATGCATCCGAAAACGATCGGCATAATCGCGCACACAGGGAAACCGGGCGTTGGTGACTTGGTCAACGCAATCGCTCAGGAATTCAGTGACTTTTCGATCACACCCTTGCTGGAAAAAGAAACAGCGCGCATCGCTGGAAAGAAATCTGAGTATTCCATCACAGAACTTGGCGCCGCGGCCGACCTTCTGGTTGTAGCCGGAGGCGACGGCACAATTCTGCGCGTAGTTGGGCAGCTCGGCGAAGCCATAAAACCGATTTTCGGTATCAACGTGGGTTCCCTCGGCTTCCTGACCACAGCAAGTTCTGCGACTTATCGAGAGGCAGTGGAATGCCTGGCCAGAGACCGGATCAATTTTAGTGAGCGCGCGCTCCTCGAGGCCCGGGTAAGACTCGGCGAAAAACAAACCGCCAAGATGCTCGCGCTAAACGATGCGGTATTAAGTCGCGGCGAACTTTCGCGGCTGGTGCTGTTGCGCACGCGAGTCAATGGCGAACCACTCACTGAGTTCAACGCGGACGGCTTGGTTGTCGCAACGCCGACAGGTTCGACAGCTTATTCGTTGTCGGCCGGCGGCCCGATCCTCGATCCGGAGTCGGGAGTTTTCGTGATCACACCGATTTGCCCGCATGTCCTCACGAATCGATCGATCATTGTCGCCGAGGGATCGACAATTGAGATCGAAGCGAGCGATCCCGACTATCCGGTGTTCCTGACGCTGGATGGCCGTAAGCCGATCCATGTTGAGCGTGGATCGGTAGTCACCATTCGCAAAGCAAAGAAGGCGCTACCACTGGCGTCGCTGCCTGATATTTCGTTTTTCAGCGTGGTCAGGCAGAAATTAAAGTGGAGCGGGAGCAACCTTTGAAGACGCTTAGGAACCAGCGTCGACAAAAAGCTGCCTGAGTAGTTAGGAACAGCTCTCGGGGTTTACACGCTTATAGGTGGAACGAGCTGTGGAGAGCTGACATCGAATTTGGCAATTTGCCACTTATCACCATGTTTCACGAGAACGAGTCTAATAGTTGCTTCTCCTCTTTCGAATCGGGCCTTAGCGGTGTACCGAGCTGAAATCGTTTTGCCGCCGTACGTTGTCACGGACATGAGGGACTGTCCTTGTGCTGGCTCGCATTTTTGTAAGTGACCGAGGCCGCTTTCCCACGCCCGAAACATTTGATAAACCTGAACAGCAGTGGTCGCTTGATTAAATTCGGGACTTGCCCGGTCCAGCAATGCCTTGTCGACCCACGTCGTGACAATGGCCGGGATCGCTTCGTCAGCGTAGGCCTTGCTCTCCTTATCCAGCGCGTTCCCTCGCACAGCGACGAGTCCGATGCCGAGAGCACCAAGTACGATCAGAGCGAGAAAGATCGATCCAAGAATGATCAAGAATTTTTTCATGGCGTGTGAAAGGCGAAGACGCTTGTAGCGAGAGGAGCGATCCACAGCAAGCCACAAAGGTGAGATCTAGGCATGGGAACGAGTGGCCTCAGGTCTCAGATCGGTGTAGACGCCAATTGAGGCTCACGCGCCGCCGGTTTGAGTAGGCGTGGAAAACGCCACAGGACGCCGTGTTTCAAAGGCGCTCGCA
>QHPC01000160.1 GCA_003218915.1 Verrucomicrobiota bacterium | reverse complement strand
TCTGGAGTTTCGCCGGTGGAATTACTCAACCGATTTTCTTTGGCGGTGAACTTCAAGCTGCGCAAGATCTCCGCACCGCCGAACAAAAAGCCGCCGCCGCAAGCTACGTGGGCTCCGCGTTGCGCGCGTTCGGAGAGGTCGAAGATTCTCTCGCCGGCGATTACTATTTACGTAAACGCGAAGGCGCATTGGCCGACGCGGTTTCGAGCAGTGCCGATTCGGTGAAGTTCAGCAGGGAGCAGCTCGAACAGGGCCAGATCGACATGTTCACCGTCTTGCGTCTCACCGGGGAAAATCTTGCCTCGAAAGTCCAACTCACCCAAGTCCGCGCTTCCCGCCTCCGTGAACGCGTGAACCTATACCTGGCGCTCGGCGGTGATTTCGCGGGAACTGGTGCGCGAAAATGAGCTCGACACCTTTTGTCCTACGCGAACTGCGCTGGGAAATGGGCAAACATTTACGATGGAAGTGAATTCGCCGCTTACGGCGATGAAGAAGTTAGACTTCAAGTAACATGCGTAATGTTTGTTATTGCTAACGAGACCATCGCACCGAGCTGCTCAGAACCATCTCAAAAGGATCAGCTATGCGAACGATTACCAATCATTATCGGGATTCTCACGTGTTAAATCTGGGCTCGGGTGGTGAGCGCGGTCCTTATCTGGTAACTCAAACGGGCGTTTCCCCAAACGATCCACTCGCAAAGGAGCGGATGTTTGTGCTGCGTCCGGATGGCCGCTGGGTTGATTTCAACGTATACGTTTGTCAAGGCAAGCCGGAAGCTATGGATGAGACTGTTTTTTCTACTACGACGGAAGTCATGGAGACATTCGGCAAATTAATGGGCCGACCTCAGGTTCTCGACCTGCCTGTCGATGAGGCGGGACTCAACGCCTGGATAGAACGTCAGAAAAGCGGCAATCCACTGGAGGCGGCTCACGAATGGGCGGTAGGATATCGAGAACGCCGCCGTAAAAAGCGTCGTGGCTAAGTGAGTCTACACTATGGGGAAGGATATTGCCGCAACGAAAGGGACTGCGGAAAATTTAGAACCACCGGGGTCTCAGTCGCAGCCTGCGGCTCGCCCCTGGTGGCATAATATATTTCCAGTTCTAACATGGCTGCGCACCTACCAACCTAAGTGGCTGCGTGCGGATTTAATTGCGGGTGTTACCCTCGCCGCCTACCTCATGCCCGCTGGGCTAGCAGATGCTTCGCTTGCTAATCTGCCGGCCGAAGCTGGGCTTTATGCCTGTCTCTTCTCTGGGCTTGTTTTTTGGTTGTTTTGTAGCTCGCGCCACACAGCTATCACGGTTACGTCCGCAATCTCAGTGCTCGTGGGAGCATCGCTCGGCGATCTCGCCGGAGGCGACGCCTCCCGATTCTGGGCTCTGGCATCGTGCACGGCGTTGATCGTCGGCGGGCTGGGTTTCATCGCGTGGCTAGCCAAGGCAGGGGTGATCGTGAACTTCGTTTCTGAAAGTGTCCTCGTCGGCTTTAAGTGCGGTATCGCTCTGTTCATAGCCAGCACACAGTTGCCAAAGCTCTTCGGCTTCAAAGGATCGCATGGCGATTTTTGGGAGCGCGCGGGTTATTTCTTTTCGCACCTGCGGGAAACAAACACGGCCTCGCTCTTACTCGGTATCGGCGCACTCGGGTTGCTACTGCTAGGCAAACGATTTCTTAAAAACAAACCGGTGGCCCTGTTCGTCGTCATCGCCGGCATCGTCGTTGCTGCGAGTATGGATCTCGGCAACCTGGGCGTGAAACTGCTGGGCCAGGTGCCACAGGGGCTGCCGCCATTCGGGCTTCCAGCGGTCCATGTGTCGGATCTCAACGATTTGCTACCCCTGGCGCTGGGTTGTTTTCTTCTCGGCATGGTAGAGACCGCGGCTCTTGGTCGCATGTTCGCAGCGAAGCACGGCTATCGTTTCGACCCCAACCAGGAACTGCTAGGGATCGCCGGCGCAAACGTCATGGCCGGGCTGGGTCACGGCTTTCCGGTTAGTGGAGGAATGTCACAGTCGCTCGTAAACGAGAGCGGCGGTGCGCGTACGCCATTGTCGGGATTCATCGGTTCCTTACTGATGCTGCTAATCGTGTTATTTCTGTCCGGCGTATTGCGCTATCTCCCGCAGCCTGTCCTGGCAGCCATTGTGCTCATGGCGGTATTGGGTCTCTTCAATGTAGCAGCGCTCAGACATTTCTGGCGAGCGGACCGCGCTGAGTTCGTAGTGGCTGTTGCGGCGCTGTTAGGCGTGCTGGGGTCTGGTCTGTTACGCGGCGTTCTCATTGGCGCAATCATCTCGGTGGTGCAACTTCTGCGCCGTGCTTCACGGCCGCATGTGGCTTTCTTGGGACGCATCCCGGGAACACGACGGTTCTCTGACATGGCGCGTCATTCGGATAACGAGCCCGTCCCTGGTGCGCTCCTCGTCAGGGTCGAATCCAGCCTGCTTTACTTCAATGCGGAGCACGTTCGCGACATAGTAGCGGCCCGACTTCGTGCTGAGACTACGCCGCCAAAAATTGTGATCCTTGATCTTTCGGCCTCACCACATATGGACATTCAAGCCTGCGGCGTGGTTATGAACATGGCCGACGACATCAAGGCAGCTGGCGCGCACCTGCAAGTTGTCGAGGCTCGTTCCTCCGTGCGCGACCGGCTGCGCGCGGAGGGAATCGATGAGCATGTTAGCCAAGTCAACCGCTTCACTTCGGTCGCGGACGCTGTCGAAGACTTTCAGAAAAACCGCGACTAAATGGGGAATAGTTAACGGCGATGATCACGAAGCTTTTAATGGCCTCGGGCCTGGTTGCGACAACTGTAATAATTCACGCCGCCGGCCTGGGCGTGGTGTTAAGCCACGTGTTCCGCTCTACCGTGCGGCCGGACGCACGCTTCTGGCCAATTACATGGCTTTTAGTTCGCATCGCGTGGTTCCTGATTGTCATTCACCTCCTTGAGATCGCCGTTTGGGCGCTGTTTTTTCGGTGGCAGAACTGTCTGCCAAACGCCGAGTCGTCGTTTTATTTTTCCGGCGTGACTTACGCGACGCTCGGTTACGGCGACCTCCTCCTGCCGAAAGAATGGCGGCTGTTCGGACCGCTTGAGGCGCTCACGGGTACTCTAATGTGCGGCCTATCCATAGCATTTTTCTTCGCTGTACTGAGCAAACAAATGCTTCAACGCGTGGGCGGAAAGGAGCCAAGTCAACCCGCATGAAAAGGGGATCTGATCTGCTGGCTTCGTCAAACCGTCCGGCGCAGGAAAAGAAGAAGTGGGTTGAACCTGTAGCGGCTTTACTGATGGCGCTGGCGACGCTCAGCACCGCGTGGTGTTCGTACCAATCAGCAGCATGGACGCGGCAGAGCAATCGATTGATGAATGAATTCAACTCGTTGGAGCGGAGAGCGGGTCTTTTGAGTTTGCGAGGAATGCAGCAGGCCACGATTCACACTGCGTTGTTTATGGAAGTGCTCGCCGCGAAACAGGCAGGCAATGAGCAGTTGGCGAACTTTTACGTAGAACGTTTTCCTCCCGATTTGCGCAAGGCTTACGATGCATGGCTGGCGCAAAGACCTTTTGAAAATGCAAACGCCGACCGGCATCCATTTGTGCCAAGGCTCTACGAAAC
>QHPC01000159.1 GCA_003218915.1 Verrucomicrobiota bacterium | reverse complement strand
TCGATGCGGTCGTTGGCCAGATATGCGGCGGTGGCAACGTAGCCGGTGATGGGAGAGATCGGATCCAATTTCTCAGCTTCCAGCACAAGCCGGAGCCCTTCTTTTAGCTCGCCGCGAAAGAGAGGCAGCAGCGCCGAGAAGAAGTGAGCGGGTGCAGAATTGGGATCGAGCTGCAAGGCCCGTTGCAACTCTGCATCCTGGCCCGCCAGGTCCCAGTCGAGGACCCGTTTCGCTTCGCTTAGGTAGCAATGCGCCTCAGCATCTTTCTCGTCGAGGGTAAGCGCCTTTAACGCCGCCTCTTTTGATATGGGGTAGGCTTCGAGCGGCTTTACATAAACGTCCGCTAAAAAATACCAAACCTTCGAGATTCCCGTCCACGCACGCGAAAATGTCGGATCTTTCTCGAGAGCGCGCTGAAAGAAACTGAGCGCGCTCCGCAAATCGTCTTCGCTGCCCTTGTTTGAGAAATAGAGACCTCTCAAATAAAGATCGTATGCCTCCGTGTTGCGTTGTTCGTGGGTGGGAAGCGAAACGGCAAGCTTGATCTTGAGCGCGTCCACAATTGAGCGTGTGATTTCATCCTGCAGCGCAAAGACGCCCTGTAGTTCGCGCTCGTAAGTTTGCGACCAAAGATGAAAACCGTTGCGCGCATTAACTAACTGCGCGCTAATACGAATCCGGTTACCCTCGCGTCGCAAACTTCCTTCAAGAACATTCTCAACATCTAGCTTTTTTCCAATCTCGCTCGCGTTCACGTTTTTCCCCTTGAATGAGAACGACGAGGTGCGGGCAACGACGCGCAGCCCGTCGATTTTCGCCAATGCGTCGAGAATCTCCTCGCTCATGCCGTCGCAGAAATATTCCTGATCTTTTGCTTGGCTCAGATCGAGGAATGGCAGCACAGCGATACTGGCCGGGATCGGACGCCGGACTAATTCGCTCTTCCAAACAATCACGCCCACGGCCACTGCCAAGGCGACCAACGACGCGATCAACACGGCAGTAGTTGGATTCCGCCACAGCCATTTGCGGCCATACATGAAAAATCCGCATCGTTTCGCCCGAATTGGTTCGTGCTTTAGCCAGCGTTCAAGGTCTTCGGCCAGCGCGAGAGCGGAAGGGTACCGGCGCTGCGCATCTTTCTCCAGGCATTTGAGGCAGATCGTTGAAAGGTCACGATCTAGTTTAGGATTCAACAGGCGCGGTTGCCGCGGCTCCGTATCCAACAATAATTTGATGGTCTCGTAGGTCGTTCCTCCGGCAAAGGGCGGCTGGCCTGTCAACAATTGGTAAAGTACGGCGCCGAGTCCATAAACATCTGTCACACTGCTGACGGCATCGTTGTTTCCTACTGCCTGCTCCGGCGCCATGTAACTGGGTGTGCCCAGGACTTCCATCGTGCGCGTGATGGTGCTCTCTGTCTCGACTAGTCGCGCCAGCCCGAAGTCGGTGAGGTGCGGTTCGCCTTCTTGATCCAGCAGAATGTTTCCCGGTTTGATGTCGCGATGCAGAATGTTGTGCTCGTGCGCGTAATGAACCGTCCGCGCTACCTTGGCGATTAGTTCGACAGCCTGTCGGATTGGCATTGGCTCACGCTTGACTACTGCGTCAAGCTGGCCGCCTTCGACTAACTTCATGCTGAAGTAGCAGGACCCATCGCGTTCGCCGACTTCGTAGATGGGAACGATACCGGAATGATCCAGGCTCGCAGCGGCTTCCGCTTCCCGACGAAAACGCTTGAGATGCGCGTCGGTAGCCCAATGGCCGAGGCCAATCACTTTGAGAGCGACAGTGCGGTTGAGGCTTTTCTGCCGCGCGCGATAAACCACACCTTGGCCGCCACGACCGATTACCTCGAGTAATTCATAGTCGCCGAACTCGGCGAACGTCTTTGGTCGCTCCGATGCTTTTTTACTGCGGCGCGCAACAATCGAATCACTCACTTTGATATTTTCAGAACAGCCGCCGTCATCGCCAGCGGCTACAGATGCATTCGTGAGCAGATTAAGGCCGGTTTCAAACAAGCAAGCTGTACAAAGGCCTTCCGGCGCATCGGCAAAAATTTCCCGTCCGCACTTTCGACAAAGCTTGTGTACGCTAGTCATGATTGGAGAGTCGCAGCCGCACTCTCCATCATATACTGCGCGGAATTCTGTCATACGTTACGTTCGCAAAACGCTGATCAAATGGCGTAGCTCATCTTCGACATCGCTGGCAACGGCGACAGTGTGACCGATTTCTTCGCGCAACAAAAGTTGATAACGCTGGCGAAACCGATGGAAGGCTTGTCGAAGTGCATTGTCCGTCATGCCCAACTGCAATGCAATCTCCGCTCGTGACAGTGCTTCCAATTCGTCGGGCAGCAGTTGCTTCAGCGAATCAAATAACGCGGCATTACCAGCTGTGCAGTATTCCTCCTTCAATCGCCGCAGGACCTGCTCCATAAGCGTCAATGCCCAGCGGCGTTCATAAAGGCGATCAGCGGTTAGAGGATCTGCTGGTTCCATGTCGCCTCGCTCGTTTGCCCTCAGTTCTTCCAGCGGAATTAACGGTTGTCCTTTGCCTCGCTTGAGCGTCATCGCACGGCGGTGCTCGCTGGCGAGGAAATGTTTCAGCGACGTTAACAGATAAGAACGGAGGCGTCCTTTTTCCTTGCGGACAGCATCGAAATCGCGGCGCTCCAGGAGCACCAAGAAGAAACCCTGAGTAAGATCTTCCGCTTCCTCGGCTTTGGTGCCTTGCCGCCTAATGAAGCCGTACACGGGTCGCCAATAAGTGCGGCAAAGTTTTTCCAATGCTTCCTGCGCTGCCGGTGATTGTCCCTGCGCTTCCAGCACAACACTCCAGTGAGTCGTTGTGAACGCGATTGACGCTTTTTGTGCGCTTGGGGCAGTTCGACTTTCCGAGGCGTAATCCTCGTCAACGGGCACATTCCGATCGAAACAAAAATCCGCACAGCAAGCAAGCTAGGATCTTAGGACAACAGAGTTGTCGGCATACGCCTCTCGGTAGCCCCGCAGACTGATTGGACAGATTGCCAGATGCCGGACCTACCCCCCTATGACGCGAAGTGGGCGACTAAACGATGCCGTCGCGCAGGAGTTCGTGTTTTCCGGCTAATAAATCTTGCACCAAAGCGTAACCGCGCTTGTCCACATTGCGCATTATGCCAGCGAGATGATGATCGATTCTTGTCCGTGCGGATCGACAGAAATAGTCTGCAACCGTGAGAATTTCATCCGCAGACTTGCCCTGGC
>QHPC01000158.1 GCA_003218915.1 Verrucomicrobiota bacterium | reverse complement strand
ATGACGGCGGCGCTACAGCGGCCGAAATACTGGAACTAATCGAAAAGATCAAGGCGACGGCTTTGGCCAGGCGCGGAATCGCGCTGGAGATCGAAGTGCAAATCGTGGGAGAGCCGGGGTGACGATGGCGACGGATCAACGTTTACCGAAAAAAATTGCGGTGTTAATGGGCGGCCCTGGGTCTGAGCGCGATGTGTCGCTGGCGACTGGTCGTGGCGTTTCCAAAGCGCTTCGCTCCTTGGGCGCAGAAGTCGTTGAAGTCGATGTTCATGACGAAAACTTCGCGCTTCCGAAAGATGTCGACCTTGCCTTCATCACCATTCACGGCACCTTCGGCGAAGACGGTCAGCTCCAGCAAATTCTGGAAGAGCGCGGAGTGCTTTACACCGGTGACGGCGTTGAGGCAAGCCGGGCGGCGTTCGACAAAATTTTGTCGAAAGAAAAATTTCGCGAGCACGATGTCGTCACTCCGGAATGGGAAGTCATCGAAGTCGGCCAGCGCCCAACGATTTCGGTTCCGCTGGTAGTAAAGCCGGCGAGACAAGGTTCTACCGTTGGCGTGGTGATTGTAAAAAACGCGAGCGAACTTGATTCGGCAATGGCCGAGGCCGGCAAGTACGATCAGAAATTGTTGATCGAAAAATTTGTGTCGGGCCGCGAGTTGACGATAGGTGTTCTTGGTGATCAAGCGCTGCCGATTCTTGAAATAATTCCAAAGGGCGGTTTTTACGACTTCAACAACAAGTACCCGTTTCTGAATCCGCAGGCTGGCGGCGGCGCCGAGCATGTTTGCCCGGCAGCGATCGATCCGGATAAGACGAAACAAATTCAGGAACAGGCGCTGCATGCGTTTCGCGCGCTCGGCCTGGTTGTTTACGGCCGTGTTGACGTGCTGCTTCCCGATTCGGGCGAAGCAGTCGTGCTCGAGGTCAACACGATTCCCGGAATGACGGAGGCGAGCTTGTTGCCCGAAGCTGCTGCGGCTGCCGGTATCAATTACCTCGATCTTTGCACGCGGATCATCGCGCTTTCTCGCACCAGAGCAGAAAGGAGCCGGAGATGAGACCCGCGCAAAGGCGCCCCCAATCGCGCAATCGGCGAGTCTCCAACGTGCGCCAGCGCCGCCAGCAGCACTTGCTAGACGTGAAAGTACGTTCCCGCAGGGCCGCACAGCATCGCGCGCGACGAGTGCTGGCGGTTCTCTCCCGAGTGGTATTGCTCGCCGCACTGTGCGCCGCGATCTATGCGGGAACGCGTGAAGCCGCAAGACGTCTCTTTTTTGAGAATCCGGATTATCAACTGAAGACAATTGAATTGCAGACGGACGGAACCTTGCAGCGCGAGCAGATTCTGAACGCCGCCGATCTGCATGAAGGCGAAAACATTTTCCGCGTAAATCTGGCTCGCGTTCACGATCTCATACAGCAGCTGCCTCAGACCGATGAGGTGCAGGTGATGCGAACGTTGCCTTCGGAGATTGATATTCGTGTGGTGGAACGAAAGCCGATCGCCTGGATCACGAGCGAGAAGGAAATTTCCGATCCATTTGCATCCGAGTCTGCTTTTCTGGTGGACGCGCGAGGTGTTTTGATGAAAGAAAAGAAGTTGTTGCCCGAATATCTCGGACTACCGGTCATTCTGGGATGCTCGAGCGAGTCGCTCGAGGTAGGCAAAGTCGTCGAATCGTCCGGGGCAAAGACCGCGCTCGAGCTGCTGCGTTTAAGCGCGCGCAGTTTTTTGCAGATGCGCTTTCAGATTCGCGAGATCGATGTTTCCGAAAGTTATCGGCTTCTGGTGACCGACAAGAATCATAGCCGCGTGACGTTCGGCTATAACGATCTGGAAACGCAATTGCGCCGCCTGGAACAATTTCTTGTTTATTGTGACGATTCAAAACAGGAACTGGCGACGTTAAACCTCCTTGTGCAACGAAACATCCCGGTGACTTTCGCGCCGAGGGCGGTCGCAGTCATTAACGATACCATCCAGCCTGCTGTAGAACCGCGGATTATGAAGGCGATCCCGGTGCTTCCTTCCGAAACCCGCCCTCATCAGGGCGCTGGAGGACAAGAGACCGCGTCACGGCCGTCCAAGGCGCGCACCAGTTCAAAACCACCCCCCAAGGCAATTCCCACTCAGCGACAGAGAACGGATTAACACAATGGCGAGCAATAATTTGATGATTGGTCTTGAGATTGGAACCTCCAAAATCTGTGTTGTTGTCGGCGAGAGCCGGCCCGATGGCACCGTAAAAATTCTTGGTGTCGGCCAGACACCATCGCGCGGCGTGCGCAAGGGCGAGATCGTTGATTTTGAAACGGCAATGAAATGCGTGCACGAAGCGGTGGTCGATGCCGAACAGAAAAGCGACGTTATGATCCGGAGCGTTTATGTCGCCGTTGGCGGGTCGCACCTTCAAAGCTTCAACAATCGCGGATGCGTCATGCTGCCCGAGGACCGCGATGAAATCGATGAGCAGGATGTCGAAGACGTAAAAATCAATGCGCGCGAGGTGAGCATTCCTGCGCAAAACGCATTCCTTCATTCCATTATTCAGCATTACCACGTCGATGGACAGGACGGTGTGCTGAATCCAGTCGGGATGCTCGGCCAAAGATTAGAAGCCGATTTCCACATTATTCACGGTGTCCGGACGCGCATCCAGAACACGATCCGGTGCGTGAAAGAATTGCCGCTCGACGTTGAGGATGTCGTTTTCGGCGGGCTGGCTTCTGCCCAGGTAGTCCTCACCCAACACCAGAAAGATCTCGGAGCGCTGGTGCTCGATATCGGCGGGGGGACGACTGACTATATTTTGTACGCGGACGGCGCGGTGAAGCAGAGCGGCTGCATTCCAATCGGCGGTGACCATATCACTAACGACATCTCGATGGGATTGCGGATCCCAATGGCGCGCTCGGAGAAACTCAAAATCGAGGAAGGAAGTTGTGTGCTTGGCAACTGCTTCCCAGGCGAAATGATTTTGCTAAAGGACGATTCCGGTTTCGCGGGAAAGGAGATCGAGCGGGAGACCTTGAACACGATCATCCATTTGCGCCTGCGCGAAACTCTTGAGCTGCTCAAACGAAGGCTCGATGAAGAACCATTCATCAATTACCTCGGCGGTGGTATTTTCATCACGGGCGGGTGCAGCCTGCTCAATGGCATCGATAATCTCGCAGAAGAGATTTTCGAAATGCCCGCGAACGTTGCGCATGCTCAAACAACATCAGGTGTAACTGCTGCGGTAGAGAACCCGCAGTTTTCGACAGCAATCGGGCTGATCAAATATGCCCAAGCCGTGCAAACAGACCGACCGGCGCGAGGAATCGGACGCATCCTCGGAAGAATTTTTAGCGGAAGGCGATGAAGAAATTGAACGCGCTCTCAATCGGTCATCCCGAGCTGCACGGACAGCGAGGGACGTCACAAATGCGCTTGGGGATTGCGTGGTTCGACTCGCGTTACCGTGAATCGAGAGCAGCGTCGTGTTTGGTTAGTGTGATCTTTCCGGTTATTGCGAGGTTCCTCGCTTCGCTCGGAATGACACGTGTAGAAATGGTGGCGCCGGTCTGAATGCACTCGACCGAATTGTGCTCGACGGCTTGGAAGGAGCAGAGGTTCTAGCCGTCAATACCGACGTGCAATCGCTGGCGAGTTCCGTTGCTGCCCACAAAGTTCAACTCGGCCGGACAGTCACCCGTGGGTTGGGCGCAGGTGGCGACCCTGAGGTTGGTTATCAGGCCGCTTTCGAGTCGACAGAGGAAATTCGCGAGGCATTGACTGGGGCGAGAATGATCTTCATCTGCACTGGGCTGGGTGGAGGCACGGGTTCGGGTGCGGCGCCGTATGTCGCGCATCTCGCTCGCGAGGCGGGAGCATTGGTGCTCGCGTTCGCAACGCTGCCGTTTGCGTTCGAAGGCAGGCGCCGCAACGCGCAGGCGCGCGAAGCTCTGGCCCGGCTCAATGAGATTGCCAACGCAGTGGTTTGTTTTGAGAACGATCAGATGGGCGACATGGTCGGGCCGCACGCAGGCATTCATCAGGCGTTTTCCAAGGCAGATACGACCATCAGTCAGAGTATTCGTTCGATTGTGAATCTGGTTCAGCGACCCGGACTCATTCGCATTGGCTTTGATGATTTGGTTGCTGCCTTGCGCAGCCCCAACGGGCGCTGCCTTTTCGGTTTTGGGGAATCCGATTCGGACAATCGGGCGCACGACGCACTCGCGCAGGCGCTCAAGAGTCCATTGATGGATCGAGGTCGCACACTGGCGGACGCCGCTAGGGTTCTGGTCCAGGTGGCAGGCGGGCCGGGTATGACTTTGTCGGAAGTCGAAATTGTCATGAAGGAACTCGATCGACATGTTAGCGACGAAACGCAGATTCTTTTCGGCACTGCTGTGGACGGACGATTGGGGGATCGTTTAAGCGTTACAATCATCAGTTCGTTTACAGCGACCGCGGATTTGTCACAAACTCAGCCTCCGTTGAGCAATTCGCTGCCAGTGTCGCCAGCGTTGGAGCAGCTTGACCAGAGTCCGCCGAAGATAGAGGTCGAGCCCGAACCGGTGCCGATTGAGGATTTTCAGCCGGCGGAGACGACTCCCATTGAAGAGCCTGAGCTCACCGAGGCCGAAAACGTGCCCGTGCCGCCTGTCGAATCAGTCTCCAGCGCGTTCGAGGTTTTGGACACGCCTGAGCCACCTGTGAGCGCGCCACGAAGAAAGCCGGCCCCCGCAAAAGAGGAAAAAGTGTCTGCTGAAAAATCCATGCAGGCTAAACAGGAAGTTTTGCAGTTCGAACCCGTCAACCGTGGTCGCTTTGAAAAAAGCGAACCGACGATTGTCGAAGGCGAAGACCTCGACGTGCCGACATATCTGCGAAAAAAAATCAAGGTGAAGTGACCGAACCAGTCATTCCGAGCGAAGTCGAGGAATCCCGTTTCGAAACCCTGCGGCAGTTCAACGGGATCCCTCGACGCCGCCGCGCTCCGCTCGGGATGACCTAGCTGTCACTCATTCATCAATTCCAGTACGG
>QHPC01000157.1 GCA_003218915.1 Verrucomicrobiota bacterium | reverse complement strand
AACGCTGCCGCCGGCCGTTGCCCAACAGCATTGCGTGTTGAGCTGAAACGATTCTGCGGCCGACTAGCTATTGTTCTTGCGCTAATGGACGGAGTTACGGACTGGGCAACTCGTCCATTAAGGTAGAGAGACCGGCGATAATGCGGCATGCCGAAGCCAACTCCGCCTCCGCGCGATCCCACACCAAAGGATCTGCGCGCGCCACCGAACGCCGGGGCTGCTGCGCGGAAGCCACCGCCACGGAAACCGCCTCCGCCTGGTCCAGCCCGGCCGCCCCCGCCGACGACATGGCCACCACCACCGAAGCCACCTCCCATTCCTCCTCCTCCGCCGTGATTACCACCACCTTGCGCTTGCCCGATCAAAGCTGCGCTCGCAAGAAGCGCGGCCCATAACAATTTAGTTTTCATGATTTGGATTTCCTTTGTGTTGATGCTTTTGAATTCATTCTGTTAAACGGATAATGCCCGGAGCGACCGCGCCGTTCGTCGACGAGTGGAAATTCTTCGTTTCTCGCTCCTCTTGCAGTGCGTGTCTTGCCTGGAAACGCTCGACGATGTCGATAACACTGCGACGTCTCATAAGTTTAGCGATGGCCGCGCAGATTCCCTTCGACTCGCCTGGCGCCACCGAGAGATTTTTTCTGTCTTCATCATCATTCCTTTCATTGTTGGGTTTTTGAAGACTGTGTACACGGGCTCCCGCGCTGACTTAACAATCCACATAAGCGAGATGTGGTTGGTAGCTTGGCATATGGAGGAAACGATGCGGACCCCGGACCTCATTCTGTATTGTCACCGCGGGTTCGAGACCGAGCTTGGCGACATGCGCCTCGACCAGGTCGGGAAGAAACAGATGCGGGAACAACGATAACTCCCACGCCTTTGCTTCTTCTTCGTCGAGGATGAGATGGATGATTTCGCCCAGGCCTGGATAAGCCCGTTCGTAATCTTGTTGTAGCTTTTGCTTCAGCTGCGTAACCGCGGCCGACACCGTCTGGAGGAAAACGAGGGTTGCTATTTTTGGCTGCTGCTCAGTTTGCATGGGGTTGACTCCTTTCGCTTATATTTGACTGGTCGTCTATAAAATTGGCGAAAAAAAAGATCATGAGGAAACAGCTTGGGTGTGTTTCACGCCCAGAACATCCATCGCGACCTGCTTGAAATCGCGAAGCAATTCAACGTCGTTTTGAATTCGGGCCTGGGCGAGCGTCCCGTGATAGCAGGCAAAGAGCGCCCTCGCCTTCGCTTCAGGATCCGGCGCCACAATCAATCCTTGCGCATGGGCGTCCCGGATAGCGGACTCGAAATACTTTATCTTCCGATCCCAGATACGGTCAACGGTAACGCGCACGCCCTGGTCTTGCGTGCTCACTTCGCTACCGATGCTCAGGATAGGACAACCCAGGATGGACCCGCACGTCTTTTGACGTTCCGCCAGGCGGTCGTGCACATAATCAAAATACCGATCGAACCGTTCGAGGGGCGGAACTGTTGGAGAAAAAAGGGCGTCCATGTTCGCCTTGTTCTTGTTCCATTCCGCTTCCAGTGCAGCGGCGGTGAGCTCGGATTTCGACTTGAAGAAATAATAGAAGCTTCCCTTTTTTGCCCCGGCCCGCTCGCAAATGGCGTCCACCGAAGTGGTGCCGTAGCTGTTTTCCCACATCAAATCCAACGCCGCGTCGGTCAGGCGGTTCTTCATATCACTTACTCTAGGCATGAGAGCACTTTTATTCGCCTTGACTGATCGGTCAACTATTATTTTAATCTTTTTTCGCCGACACGCCCAGCCAGGCCGCGAGAACTCACACCCGCGCGACGAGCGCACAAAAGCGGTCGCCGCCTTTTGCACCTGAATCAGGGCTCAATCCTGATTGGTTCGCGGCGTAATCATCCGGCGACCCAGCCGCCATCGACGATCAGCGATGTCCCGGTCGTGAATTTTGCACTGTCGGAACAGAGATAGAGAACCGCCGCAGCGATTTCCTCGCTGGCGCCCATCCGTCCAACAGGAATCATCGAGGTAATCTGATTGCGCGAGGCACCTTCAGCAAAACGATCAAACATGTCAGTGGCGATCACTCCCGGCGCGACTGCATTGACGCGAATATTTTGTCTGGCGAATTCTAGCGCGACAGACTTGGTCAGGCCTTCGACAGCGTGCTTGGAAGCAATGTAAATGCTGACTTCTCCCAAACCAACATGCCCCGCCACACTGGAATTGTTGACGATGGCGCCACCTCCGTTCTTGAGCATGGCAGAAATTTCGTGACGCATCGAATTGAGAACGCCCCAAACGTTGATGTCGAAAACACGCCGATACTCAGCTTCGGTAGCCTGATCGAGCGGGCCTTTCCATTCAATGCCGGCATTGTTAAAAGCGACGTCGAGCCGTCCGAATTTGTCGACGGTGAAGTCGACCATCGCTTTAACGTCGGCATCTTTCGCGACGTCCGTGCGGACGAACGCCGCATCGCCGCCGAGTTTTTTAATTTCGGCAACGACTTGCTCCCCCTCTTTTTCTCGGCGGCCGGTTAGAACGACGTTCGCGCCAGCGCGCGAGAATTCGATCGCCGTGACTTTGCCGATGCCGGAAGTTCCTCCGGTTACCAGTGCAACTTTGCCTGAGAATGTTCTATTGTTCATTGCGTTCCTTTCAGTTTTTGATTTTGGGAAATCGTCGTGAGGAAATCGTAGATAGCTGAGAAATCTTCCGTTGCGTGACCTTCGCGCATTGCGAGGCGATACAGTTCTTTTGCAGCATTGGTCAAAGGCATGGCAACATCAGATTCATATTCACTCACCGATGCAAGATGCAGATCCTTTTGCATCCAGCGCAATGGAAACTCAGGTTCGTAATTCGAGCTTTCGATTTTCTCCCGTTTCGTTGCGAGAAATGGCGCGACCGCAGGCATGCCAAGCAATGAATCAAACAATACTTTTCGCGAGATTCCGAGCCCTTCACCCAATGCCATGCCTTCAGCGAACGCTGCCATGGCGTTACCCATTAATAGATTGATCACCATTTTCAACGAAGTCCCCATGCCGTGAGCGCCTACGTGAACAATTTTGTTGCCCATGCAGAGCAATAAGGAGCGAATCGTTTCTAAATCGGCATCTTCGCCGCCAACCCAGAAGACAAGTTTTCCCTCCACGGCGGCTTGTGCAGACCCGGTCACAGGCGCATCAATAAAATGAATCTGCCGCGCCGCCGCTGCGGCGGTCATCTTCTTCGAGAACGACGGGTTAACCGAACTGCAATCGATCCAAAGCGCATTTGGTCGGAGATAATTCAGAAACCCGTTCGCACGTAAAGCTACCTCTTCGACTGCGTCGGGGTTCGCCAGCATCGTAAATAGGATTTCCACTTGATCGGCAACTTTTGCCGGGGAATCAGAGAATGTTCCGCATGGACCGAGTAACGGCTCTGCTTTGGCGCGCGTGCGATTGAATACGACTAGTGAATGACCATGCTTCTGCAGGTTCGCCGCCA